>CAZOYJ010000148.1:0-5496 GCA_964583905.1 uncultured Roseivirgaceae bacterium | reverse complement strand
AGAAATAGAATTTAGGGTTTGGGATTAATGATTAGGGGTTAGGTCTTGAGCTAAGAGCTTATAAGAGCTTAAATGATCTAAGATTTATGGTTACCGATTTTTGATTTTTTTGAAGTAGGTGCTGTAAGCCCTAAGTCCTAATTCCCAAATTACGATGCCCGTATAGCCGCTACCGGGTCAAGCCGTGCGGCCACGGCAGCAGGCACAATACCCGATACCACACCAATGGCGGAAGAAACCCCAATGCCCAACACAATATTTTTTAATGAAAGTGTAACCACCAGACTTCCCATTGGGATGAACGTAATCAGGTAAACCAGTAACAGCCCCGCCAAACCCCCGATCAAACAGAGAAATATAGCCTCAAACAAAAACTGGAACAGGATAAAATAATTCTGGGCACCTACCGATTTCTGCAACCCGATAATCGGGGTACGTTCTTTAACCGATACAAACATGATGTTGGCAATGCCAAATCCGCCTACCAACATGGAGAAGCCGCCAATAATCCAGCCGGCAATGCCCACCACGTCAAACAAACTGCCGATGGCATTCAATAAGGCTTCCGGTCGGTTAATGGCAAAGTTATCTTTATCAATAGGGCGAACGCCTCTCCGGGTACGCAGGAAACCACGCAGTTCATTTTCCAGTTCTACCAAGCCAATGTCCTGGTCATACCCCTTGACACCAATAGCTGATCCGATTTCATTCCACCGGCCGGTGCCAGTCTGGTATAATTTTCTGAACGCGTTATACGGAACAATAACCTGGAAGTCCTTTGAGCTGAACCCCATAAAACTTTGTCCTTCCTGCTTCACAGTACCCACCACGATGTAATTCATGTTCTTGATTTTGATGGATTTTCCTATGGGATCTTCACCATTAGGAAAAAGTGAATTGGCTACCTCAAACCCAATGATGGCTACATCGCGGCCCCCACTCACTTCAGCCGGGGTAAAATACCTTCCTTTTTCAACCGGCACTTCAAAAATCTTATCATACCCCTCGCTTCCACCCACCAACTCCACCTGGCCTATACTGTTGCTCGCCCGCTTAATAATTGAATTGCCCTTCTCCGACATGATGGTGATGGCACTGCTGTGTTTCAGGTTATCGCGCAGAAATTTGTATTCGTTGTAAGAGGGGTTTGGCCTTCTGAAAAATTCCCACCACTTATACGGGCCGTTGCCTTCCGGCATCCAGGGCCATTTCTCCACGTAAAGTGTACCGGTACCGATAAAATTCAGGCTGTCTTTAATGTTCTTTTCCAGGGAATCCACCAGGGTAAGCACCGCAATGATGGCAAAGATGCCCACCGTAACACCCAACAAGGAAAGAATGGTGCGCAGCAGGTTGGATTTCAGAGCCCCCCAGGCGAAGCGAAAACTCTCGTAAATCTGTCGGATTACTTTCATTACCCTCTTTAAACGTGGTTAAAAACGTATGGTTAGTCGGTTGGTCTGTTACCGAATTACGATGATCAGACTAAAATCCGGCACTTTTGTTACGGCAACTAAAAACCCAGCCAGTCTTCGTAAATCTCAACTATTGCCTTATTTTTGCAACCTTAAAAAAATTAACTGTTCATTGGGCATACTTTGCATTTAAAATATGAAGCTATCCGAATTCAAATTTGAACTCCCTAACAACTTAATCGCCTTACGGCCTGCCGAAAACCGGGATGAAGCCCGCCTGATGGTGGTACATAAGGATACCGGAAAAATTGAACACAAAGTTTTTAAAGACCTGGTCGACTATTTTGGCAGTGGAGACATACTGGTAGCCAACGATACCATGGTATTTCCTGCGCGCCTGTATGGTCGCAAGGAAAAAACCGGGGCCAAAATTGAAGTATTCCTGCTCCGCGAACTGAATGCCGAAATGCACCTTTGGGATGTATTGGTTGATCCGGCCCGTAAAATCCGGGTGGGCAATAAACTTTACTTTGGCAATGGCGACCTGGTGGCCGAAGTAATTGACAACACCACCTCCCGTGGACGAACCATCCGTTTTCTGTTTGATGGCGATGCTGATGCCTTTGATAAAGTGATTGAAACCCTGGGTGAAACACCGCTGCCCAAATACATCAAACGAAAAATTGAAGCGGACGATAAAGACCGATTTCAAACCATCTTTGCAAAAAATAAAGGAGCCGTGTCGGCACCCACAGCGGGCATGCACTTTACCCGCCAGTTGGTAAAGCGCCTTCAATTAAAAGGTGTGGATATGAGTTTCATTACCCTGCATATCGGCTTAGGCACTTTCCGGCAGGTAGATGTGGAAGACCTTACCAAACACAAGATGGATTCGGAGAACTTTATTGTCGGGCCTGAAGTAGTTGAAAAAGTAAACAAGGCGCTCGACAACAAGAATCGGGTTTGTGCCGTGGGGACTACTTCCATGCGCGCACTCGAATCGGCCGTTTCCGCCACTAACCGGTTAAAGGTTAAGGAAGGCTGGACCGATAAGTTCATCTTTCCGCCTTATGAATTCAAAATCTGCAACGCCATGATCACTAACTTCCAGATGCCCGAGTCTACCTTGTTGATGATGGCCACTGCCTTTGGCGGATTTGATCTGGTGATGGAAGCCTATAAAGTTGCCAGGAAGGAAAAGTATAAGTTTCTTACCTATGGCGATGCCATGCTGATTATTTAACCTAATCGCAACCTCCTACGCTGACGACTCCACGGTATAGCCTATTATTTTACCTCCCGGATCAGGTAAAGAAAAATCACAATCGCTACGGGGTAAATCATAAAATACTGAAGGCTTGGGTTGAAGATTCCGAAGAACATACTGAACGGTGAAAACAAAAGCAGCAATCCGGCTATCACCACCAATATTTTTCTCCATCGACCAATGGGTTCCTGGATAACCATAAACAACCGGTACATCAGATAGGTTACCACCACCACATTAAAGGCAATCAGCAAAACGCGCAGAATGATCATAGCAATTTTGTATTTTCGATCAATATATGAACATTAAAGAATACGCGCTTATTGTTGCCGGAGGAAAAGGCACCCGAATAAAAAGCAAAGTGCCCAAACAGTTTTTAGACCTGGATGGATTGCCCATTTTAATGCGCACCATCAATGCATTTTATGAATACTCCAATGAAATCACGGTTATCGTAGTAATACCGGAAGATGATTTTCCCGTCTGGAAAGAATTATGCATGCTCCACAATTATACCAGGCCCCTGATCCTTCAAAGCGGTGGCGACACCCGGTTTCAATCGGTAAAAAACGGATTGAAAAAAATAACCGGTGACGGTTTGGTGGCCATCCACGATGGTGTCCGTCCTTTGGTCAGCAAAGATATGATCGGGGCTTCCTTCCGGTTAGCCGCTGTTCACGGTTCAGCCGTTGCGGCCGTTCGGCTGAAAGAATCCATCCGCATGGTCAACCAAGACAATACCTCTGCGGTCGATCGCTCGAAGTTCCGGTTAATTCAAACACCACAAGCCTTTCAGGTAAGGTTGATCAAACAAGCCTATGAAACCCGGGAGGAAAGCAGTTTTACAGACGATGCCAGCGTTGCCGAGCATGCCGGGCACACCATTTCCTTATTTGAAGGAAGTTATGAAAACATCAAAATTACAACGGCTGAAGACCTGGTAATTGCAGAGGCTTTGTTAAAAACTGGAGGAGACAGGTAATGCAGGTGATACACATTTTTTGTTGGGTTTTGGGGTACGCTAGGCCGGCCAGAACGTTAATATGAGTGGAATGCCAATAATTACGATCAATACTTCCAATACAATTCCCATCCGCCAGTAGTCGGTAAACTTATATCCTCCGGGCCCCATAACGAGCGTGTTCGACTGGTGACCAATGGGGGTAAGGAAGGCGCATGACCCACCCACAGCCACCGCCATTAAAAACGGATCCACCGAAACATTTAGTCCGTGTGCAACTCCGGCAGCAATGGGTGCCATCAGCACTACGGTAGCCGCATTGTTAATGATATCCGACAAAAACATGGTGGCCACCAATATAACACCCAGTGTAAACCACACCGGAAACTGGTCGGCTAAATTCAAAATCTGACTGGCGATGAGGGCAGCCCCTCCTGTTGTTTCCAGCGCGGCACCTACCGGAATCAAGGCTCCCAGCAAAACGACCACCGGCCAATCCACACTTGTATAGACTTGTCGTAAGGGTAAAAGTTTTGTTAATACCATGAACAGAGCCGCAGCCGTAAATGCAACTTGTACCTCTACAATACCAGCTACTACCATTGCAATAGCCAGGAAGAAAATGGACAAGGCAAGAATAATTTCTTTGGGTTTTCCGATTGAAAAATCGCGGTCGGCCAAAGGCAGGCAACCCATGCTGTTTAACGTATCCCCAATTCGGTTCCGGTCGGCCTGAAGCAACAATACATCCCCCACCCGGAAACGTACATGATCAATCCGTTTCCGGATTTGCCGATCCTGCCGTGCAATGGCCAACAGGTTTACTTCGTACCGCGATCGCATGAGCAATCCTGAAGCGGTACGACCCAATATTGGTGAATCACCCATTACCACCGCTTCGGTTATAGAAATTTCCTTCGAGCCTTCGGCATGGGAATGAATTTCCTCCCGGCCAACCAACTTCGTTTTGCTTGCTTCCAAAAACTTTTTTAGTTCATTCGAATCGGCTTCAAGGGTAAGGATATCACCAAGCTTTAAAATCATATTTCCGTGCGGTGTATGGATGAGAATGTTGTTACGGATAATATTCAACACCCGGATTTCCGTGTCTGTCACATCCTCCACTTCATGTAGTTTCTGGCCTTTTAAAGTCGACTTGTCTGTTATCTCCACTTCGGTGATATAATCATTTATATTAAAGCGATCCTTTTCCGATGATTTGGCCGTCCGATGAGGTAACAGCCGCCATCCGAGAAAAGTAATAAACAACAAACCAACAATCGCCAAGCCCACCCCGACCGGTGCAAAATCAAACATCGAAAACGACTGACCAGTTAAATTATCCCGATAGGTAGATATAATAATGTTGGGAGGCGTACCAATCAGCGTTGTCATGCCCCCTAACAATGATGCAAACGCAATGGGCATTAAGATCAGCGAAGGCGAATGATTGTTTTTGTGGGCTATGTGGATGGCTACCGGCATAATAATGGCCAACGCACCCACATTATTCATGAAGGCCGATGCGATGCAAACAATAAAACTGAGCACACCGATCTGAAGTACCAGGTTTTTTCCCAACTTCATTATCCAGTGGCCGATGGTTTCAACCACTCCTGAATTTTGTAACCCCTTGCTTACCACCAACACCATTGCAACGGTAATAACCGCTGGATGGGCAAAACCAAGAAACGCCTCATCTGCAGGAACAACCCCTATAAACACCAGTACCAACAAGCAGATAATGGCCGTTATATCGTAGCGTAGTTTGCCCCAGGCAAATAACACCAGCGCCAATACCAGTGTGGCAAACACTATAATCATGGGCAAAAACTTTAGGACTGCCTTTAAAA
>CAZOYJ010000147.1:0-9530 GCA_964583905.1 uncultured Roseivirgaceae bacterium | reverse complement strand
TCATTCAGCCTGAAGAATACGTTTACACCAACGCTGAAGTTAGACGCGTAAAAGAAGGTTGCATTACAGGTTTGGGTAAGATTATCCAGTTCCAGCTTGCGGTCAAGCCAACCGGTTGTGCCGCAGGCTACCGGAATGTTTTGCTCAATGCAATACTTCACATTTTCATAAGCCGCTTCGGGTTTTGAAAATTCAATGGCCACATCGGCTTCAATACCGGTGAGTTCATGTCGGTTGGAGGAAGATATTCTACCGGTAATTTCGTGACCTCGGTCCAAGGCGATCTGTTCAATGATCTTACCCATTTTACCATACCCGAGCAAAAGTATCCTCATTACCTGTGTGTTTTGATGGTTCAGGATTGCAAGTATACGGTTTCCGGTGCGATTTGCCGGATCAGAATTTAAACTTTAAGGAAATCCCGCCCATTCGGCCGGTGAGCAATTCGTTGCTGAAGGTGGGTTCAATCCGCACTTGCAGGTGGGGGTTCATATCAAATTCTTTCAGGTGGGCATCCACATGGGCATCAATCATCTGTAGTACATATACACCCATCATTACGATGAGCATAAAATCGCGTTCACGCCTGTAGCGATCAACAATGGTACGCAATTGTTGGGTAGTAAAGCCGGTATTGGGGTTGAGTGCCCCCGGATTATTCAGGCCATTGTTCAGGTTGTAAAACAATTCGCCCCGGAACAATTGGTAGCCATCCTGGTAAAAGTTAAAGGCATATGCCGTGGCGCCAATGCCGCCATATACCAGGGGTAGCTTCCAATACTTTTTGGTATACACCTGGCCTAATCCGGGTAATACTGCAGCAAATAAAAGCGCTTTACGCGGATTGTAGCGCGAAGAATAGGTGTCGAGTTTAACCGTATCGCGTTCTTCCGCACTCAATCGCCTTTGGTCGCGCTGGGCTTCCGCGCAAACCACAGTTATCAGGCACACGAACAGGAGGATGCTTCTCATTTGGATGTATTCACCAGCTTAAAGATACCTTTTTTTCAAGGCATCTTCAGGATGTCCAGAATCCGGTTCAGGTCTTCTACCGACAGGAACGGAATTTTGATCTCACCCTTTTTGCCGTCACTCTTTACAACAACACGGGTGCCAAAGTGTGATGAAAGTTGTGTTTGAAGGTTTGAAATTTCCCGGTTGGCCGGAGGTGCCTGCGTGGGTTTACCCTTAGTTTCCTGCTGGGTGGCCAGTTGGCGTACAAGCTCTTCCACCTTTCTTACGGATAAATCTTCCGCCAGGATTTTAGTAAAGATGAACAATTGCTGTTCGGAATTTTCTACGTTAATAATCGCACGGGCATGCCCCATTGTAATGCGGTTATCGCGCACGGCAATCTGAATATCAGGCGGAAGCCGGAGCAAGCGCAAATAGTTGGTTACCGTTGCCCGGTTTTTACCCACGCGTTCGCCCAGTTGCTCCTGGTTCAGGTTACACTCGGAAATCAACCGCTGATAGCTCAACGCAATTTCAATAGCATTCAGGTTTTCACGCTGAATGTTTTCAATCAGCGACATTTCCAGCATCTGCTGATCATCGGCCGAACGTACATAGGCCGGAATGGTTTTCAACCCGGCCAGTCGCGAGGCCTGGTAACGTCTTTCACCGGAGATCAGCTGGTATTGATCACGGCTTAACCGTCTTACCGTAATCGGCTGAATGATGCCATGCACTTTAATGGATTCGGTAAGTTCCTGCAGCGCTTCCTGGTCGAAATGTGTGCGCGGCTGAAAGGGATTCACTTCAATTTGTTCAACCGGAATTTCGGCAATGCTTCCGGAAGGTGACGGATGGACCACCGGCAGGTCGCTTTCGAGGCGATCATCCGGTTCGCTGCTGTCGCTAAGCAGGGCGTTGAGCCCGCGGCCTAATGCTTTCTTTTTGCTCATTTCGATAATCCGTTTTTGTCTAATACTTCATGCGCCAGGTTCAGGTAACTAATCGCACCCTTGCTTTCCGCATCGTGAATAATAACCGGTAAGCCAAAGCTGGGCGATTCACTCAGTTTTACATTTCGGGGAATGATGGTTTGAAAAGTCATTTTGCTAAAATGGGTACGCACTTCTTCAACAACCTGGTTGCCCAGGCTGGTTCGCGAGTCGTACAGGGTTAATAAAATACCTTCAATTTCGAGTCTTGGATTTAACCGGGTTTGAATGATCTTAATGGTGTTGAGCAGTTTACCCAATCCCTCCAAGGCAAAGTATTCGCACTGCACCGGAATGATAACGGAGTCGGCTGCGGTTAACGCATTGATGGTAATCAGTCCCAGCGAGGGCGAACAATCGATAATGATGTAATCGTATTGATCTTTAATCCGGTAAAGTGCCTCGCGCATTTTTTCTTCCCGGCCTTCAAGGCTCACCATCTCAACTTCAGCTCCTACCAGGTCGATGTGGGAGGGGAGGATATCCAGAAATTTGATCTGATCGTTGGGTACGATGGCCTCCCGCGGGTCAACGTGATCGATCATGCATTCATACAAACCCGTTACTACTTCTTTAGGATTGATGCCTAATCCTGACGTTGAGTTGGCCTGCGGATCGGCATCCACTAAAAGTGTCCGTTGCTCCAACACCGCCAGGCTGGCGGCCAGGTTAATCGCGGAAGTGGTTTTTCCAACTCCGCCTTTTTGGTTCGCTATCGCGATGATTTTTCCCATCCCTGCGTAAAAATTTTAAGTCTAAGTGTTTTCAAATTTCCGGTCGCCAAAAGCAAACCACAAACAAGTTTAAAAAATGAGTCCTGACGTTTCGTGTCAGGACTGCAAATATAGACGAATGCTTTAGGGTCGTGGAACCCTGTGGAACGTATTTGTCCACATTCAATGCACAAGAAAATGTTAATTCTTTTTCTTTTTGCGGGTTTCTGCCGATTGCTTGCGGGCTTCTTCACTGGCTTTCATGGCTTCTTCCAGCTTGCTCATAAACTTTGATTTTTTAATGCTTCCGGAAGCCATCATCCGCTTGTGGTTTTCCATTACTTCCTTGATTTTCTTCTCGTCAACAAAACGTTTGATAATCGCCTGTTGGCCGAAGGTGATCACATTGGACATGAAATAATAGAAGCTTAATCCGGAAGGGAAGGAGTTTAGCACAAACAGAAAGATAATGGGCATCATGTACTGCATGGTCTTCATCGGACCTTGTACGGAAGTAAGCTGGTTGTTTTGCCAGGTGTACACCAACGTAGATAGTGTCATGAGTAGGGTGAACAAGCTCACATGGCTGCCATAAAAGGGTATCGTGAATGGCAGGTTCACGATGGAGTCGTAGGTGGAAAGGTCATCGGCCCACAAGAAGGATTGCTGGCGCAGTTCAATGCTGTTGGGGAACAGGTAGAACATGGCGAACAAAATCGGCATCTGCAACAACAGTGGAATACATCCACTCAGCGGATTTACACCTGCCTGTTGGTAGAGCTTCATCTGCTCCTGCTGGATTTTAGTCATGTCATCGCCAAGTTTCTCTTTGATCTCATCCAACTCGGGCTTAAGCGCCTTCATCTTGGCCATACTCAGGTAGGAGGTGTAGGAGAGCGGCAACAGGATGATGCGCAGCAGGATAACCAGGATGACGATGATCAATCCAAAGTTGTTGGTAATCCCGATCAGGAAATGAAATACCGGAAAGATCACAAACTTATTGATCCAATACACCGGTGGCCAGCCTAAGTACACATTTTTTGCAAAGTTGTCCGTTACCTTGCCCAGTTCCTTGTAATCGTTCGGGCCGAAATAAAGGGCATAATCAGCAACGCCATCGGCAATATCTTTTGAAGGGATAAGTACCTTGAAACTAGCTCTTTTTACCACCGTATTATCGGATTCGTTAACAGAGGTTTCTACCTCGCCACCCGGAAATCCTTTTTCGGAAATAATTGAATTCAGGAAAAATTTTTGTTTCACCGATACCCAGTTCAGGCTGCCGGCAAGGATTTCTTTCTCGGTAGCCGTTGAGCGTTGAGACAATTCATCGAATGAACCATTGTTGAAGTAGGTAATGGTGGTGTTGTTACGGCTGTCGGTCAGGTCTTTTTCGAGTAACCGCAAAGCGCTGGTCCATTCCAACAAAAGGTTTTCAGAAAATTCCAGGCCCTGGCTGCTCAGCCTATACCCGATTTTGTAGCCGGTAGGCGGAATGGTGTAGGTCTGGGTCCAATACCCCTGATCGTTTACCCGGACTGAAAAAGACAATACCGTGGTGTCGTTCTTAACCGAACGGTCAACCGTATGAAATAACTGGTGCAGGTCAAGGTCCTTGCCGTTAAATTTTGTGAGGAGTTTAAAGTTGTTTGAGGTGGGATCAACCAGTTTAAGCGGTGCACCCTGGTAGGTTTTGTATTGCTTTAATTCCAGTTCATTAACGATGCCACCCTTGTTTGAAAAGCTGATGTGTAGATCTTCGGTTTCAACAGTGATCAGTTCTTCATTTCCTTTGATATAGGTAGACAGATCACCATAAGTCTGGGTTAATACACTGTCGGGTAAGCTGGCTGGTTGTTCGGGTTCCGGTTCAACCGCAGTGGAAGGTTCTTCGGCCAGGGTTTCAGTAACCGGTTTTTTTAAATCTTCGGGTTTGGGGGCAAACCAGGTAAAATAGGCCAGTAATAAACCTGCTATCAGTGTCAGTCCTATGGCTGAATTTCTATCCATTGTATAAGGTTAAAAAAATTAAAGCGTAATTGATTTTTTATGATTTACGGAAGCTTCCACAAACTTAACAAACAATGGATGCGGGTTCATGACTGTACTGCGCAATTCGGGGTGATACTGTACGCCAATAAACCACGGATGATCTTTTAATTCCACTACTTCCACCAAGTCTGATTCGGGATTTATCCCAACAGCTTTCAGGCCCGCATCTTCCATCCGTTCAAGGTAGGCGTTATTGAATTCATACCGGTGCCGATGACGCTCCTGGATGAGGGTTTCTCCGTAAGCGGCTGCTGCCTTGCTTGACTTTTTCAACTTGCAGGCATACGCGCCAAGCCGCATGGTTCCACCTTTTGCTGTGATCTTCTTCTGTTCCTCCATCAGGTCAATTACCGGATGTTGGGTGTTGGGGTTGAGTTCGGTAGAACTTGCATTAAGCTTAAGCACGTTACGCGCAAATTCAATCACGGCACATTGCATGCCGAGGCAAATGCCAAAGAATGGAATTTTGTGTTCGCGCACATATTTAATGGCTTCCACTTTTCCTTCCATACCCCGCTCGCCAAAACCGGGGGCAACCAATATTCCGTGTAATCCTTTCAGAACAGTATTTACAGTTTCGGATGTTATTTCTTCTGATGAAATCCATTTCACATTAACCCGGCAATCGTTTTGAGCCCCCGCATGAACGAAGGATTCTGCAATGGATTTGTAGGCATCCGGTAACGTAACATATTTTCCAATCAACCCGATGGTAACTTCTTCTTCTGGATTTTTAAGTTTTCCAAGAAAATCTTTCCATTGCTCCAGATCGGGTTCCGATTTGGTGTGCACTTTTAACTTGGTGAGTACCCGTTCATCCAGTTTTTCTTTTCGCATCAGGATGGGAACATCGTATATCGTATCGGCATCGATGGCTTCGATAACGGAGTTTAACTGAACATTGCAGAACAAGGCCAGTTTTTTTCGGATATCAAGCGGCAGCGGTAATTCGGTACGGCACACCAGGATGTCGGGCTGAATACCATAGGAGAGTAACTCCTTTACCGAATGTTGCGTGGGTTTTGTTTTGAGTTCTTTAGCGGCTTTCAGGTAGGGGATAAGCGTGAGGTGAACCACCAAAGCATTGTTGCTGCCTAAATCCCATTTTACCTGGCGCACGGCTTCAATAAATGGAAGCGATTCAATATCACCAACCGATCCGCCAATTTCGGTAATGATAAAGTCGTACTCGCCACTTTCACCCAACAGGAAAATGTTGCGTTTGATTTCATCGGTGATGTGGGGCACAACCTGAACGGTTTTGCCCAGGTACTCGCCATGTCGCTCTTTGGTGATCACATTATGGTAAATACGCCCCGTGGTAACGTTGTTGGCCTGCGTGGTGGGTAGGTTTAAAAAACGTTCGTAGTGGCCCAGGTCAAGATCGGTTTCGGCACCATCGTTGGTCACATAGCATTCGCCATGTTCATACGGATTCAACGTGCCCGGATCGATGTTGATATAAGGGTCAAATTTCTGAATGGTTACGTTAAAACCCCTGGCTTGCAGAAGTTTACCCAATGAAGCAGAAATGATTCCTTTACCCAGGGATGAGGTCACCCCTCCCGTAACGAAGATGTATTTTGCGGCCGACATGTATGGTTGTTACGGGGTGCAAAGGTAGGGGTTTGAAGGTAATAAACTACACGAATTTCAGGTTGCCGGAGGTTTTTTTGAAAGCCGAACCGTTCTGTTGAGATTGACTTTCAGCGAACATGCTTCGGTGTTGCATTACCGCTATGCGGGGTAAAATCATCAGGCAATTGAATCGGTGGTGTTAATCTGTAAATTTGGCGTTTGTACCATACTATGAACTACGCACCAGCATTACAACATCCTGTATTTAAACACATTGGCAACGTAGCGGATCAATGGAATCTTCAAACGTACGTGGTGGGCGGATTTGTGCGTGACCTTATCCTGAAACGACCCACTACCGATGTTGACTTTGTTTGCGTAGGAAGCGGCATTGCCCTGGCGGAGGCCGTAGCCAAATCGTTGGGGCCGGAGGTGCCTGTTCATGTGTACAAAAATTTTGGTACCGCGCACATTCCGTATGCTGATTTCAACCTCGAATTTGTAGGAGCGCGAAAGGAATCTTACCGTTCCGATTCGCGCAAACCGATTGTAGAGGATGGCACGTTGCAGGATGATCAGTTGCGAAGGGATTTTACGATCAACGCGTTGGCAATCAGCCTCAATGCCGAAACTTATGGCGAACTGATTGATCCGTTTGACGGATTATCGGACATGAAGAAAAAAATTATCCGCACCCCGGTAGATCCGGTAGTAACGTTTTCGGATGATCCGTTGCGCATGATGCGTGCCGCGCGCTTTGCTTCGCAGTTAAATTATGATATTGAACCCGATACCTACGCGGCCATGATCAGCCAGGCCGAACGATTGAAAATTGTTTCGCAGGAACGCATTACAGATGAGTTGAATAAAATCATCCTGAGCCCGGTGCCCTCGTACGGATTCAAGCTGTTGTTTCACTCCGGTTTGCTGAATATTTTCCTTCCGGAACTTGTATTGCTTCATGGTGTTGAATACGTAGGCAACCGTGCACATAAAGATAATTTCTTTCACACCTTACAGGTGCTCGACAATGTGGCAAAAGTTTCGGATGATTTATGGTTGCGTTGGGCGGCCATCCTGCACGACATTGCCAAGCCGCAAACCAAGCGGTACGATAAAGTGCAGGGCTGGACCTTTCATGGGCATGAAGACCGGGGTGCCCGCATGGTGCCCGGGATTTTCAGGAGATTAAAATTGCCGATGAATGAAAAGATGCTGACGGTGCAAAAGCTTGTTCGACTTCACTTGCGCCCCATTCCTTTAGCCAAAGCGGTAACCGATTCGGCCATCCGAAGGTTATTGTTTGATGCCGGTGACGATATTGAAGCCTTGATGAAACTTTGTCGGGCCGACATTACCTCTAAGAACATGATCAAGGTCGATCGCTTTTTAAAAAACTTCGATCTGGTGGAAAAGAAAATGGCCGAAGTGGAAGAAAAGGATCATGTCCGGAATTTTCAGCCCCCGGTAACAGGCGATGAGATCATCCGGCTGTACAACCTCACTCCCGGTAAAATTGTAGGTGAAATCAAAGACCAGATTAAAGAAGCCATTCTGGACGGACAAATCCGCAACGACCGTGAGGAGGCCCTTGCCTTTATGCACAAGATTGCCCGGGAAAAAGGGCTGAAACCTGCCATAAACGCTTAAATTGAATGCAACTTTAGTTGCTTTACCTTGTCTATAGAGTACGTAAAATCCGCCCCGTTGAACCAGGAGGTACTGAACATACACCACGATCTGATTGACCGTTGCAGGGCAGGCGATCAGGACGCACACCACAGGTTGTATAAATTGTATGCCCGGGCCATGTTCAATGTGGGGTATCGCATTACCGGAAATACCGATGATGCGGAAGATGTGTTGCAGGAGGCATTCATCAGCGCATTTAAGAATTTACACCATTACCGGGGCGATGCCACGTTTGGCTCGTGGTTGAAGCGCATTGTGGTGAACAAGGCCATTAACCTGTTGAAGAAAAGGCGTATGGAATGGCTACCCGAGGATGAACACTTTGATGTACCGGTTCCGGAAGAAGAGGAAGTGTACCGGCCCGGGTTAACGGTTGAAAAAGTGAAGCACGCCATGGAATCGTTGCCCGATGGCTACCGCTCTGTTTTGTCACTGTATTTACTGGAAGGATACGATCACCAGGAGATCGGTGAGATAATGGGAATAACCGAGTCAACTTCGAAGTCGCAGTTGAACCGGGCAAAAAAGAAATTAAAAGAATTATTAACCAATGTGTTATGAAAACCAATCTGGAAGAATTTATCCGGTCGAACCGCGCAGCGTTTGACGATAGGGAGCCGTCTTCAAAAGTATGGATGGCTATCCGCAAAGAATTGTTTGGTAGCGCTTCCACCAGCGCCCTGGTGTATTGGCGGGCTGCTGCCATCTTGTTCATGGGGTTGTCGGCATTTCTGCTCTATCCGAAACTTACAGAGACCCGCCAGAACCAGGTGGTGATGAATGAATTTAACGATGTGGAATCCTTTTATGTACGGGAAATTTCAAACAAAATTGAAATGATTGAGGATTTTAACGAAGGAGAACCGGGCTTGAATGGTCTCACCCATGATTTCAAACAACTTGAAGCCATGTATGAAGTATTGAAAGATGAAATGAATGTGCGCCCGAGTAAAAAAGTAAAAGATGCGCTCGTGCTGAACCTTTTGGTGCGCATGGATCTGTTAAACCGCCAGTTGGAAAAATTGGAGAAGGAGAATGAAGAAGAACTTTCCGCTAAACGCGATTCAGAAAAGCGGTCGGCATGATGTTGTGATTATGGTATCGGGTATCGATTAAACAAAAAGCCCCGGCTAACGCCAGGGCTTGGTAATCGGTATCCGAAAATCTTAATAATTGTCTCTATTAAAATTTCTCTTGAAACCTCTCCGTACGTCATCATGATCAAAAGTCTTTTTAGTTTTACCTTATTACTTACTTTGTATTTTCTATTTCTTCCGTTTTGACAAATCTCTTTTTTTGCAGATACCAAAGCCGATTCAATTTTCTTTCTTTCAGATTTTGCATGATCCATAAAGCCTTTAGCTGCATCGGCTATTTCTTTATCTGCTGGATTTTTACTTCCCACATAAGCTAGAATAGGCGCCTTCGCTAGTAGCTCCATATATTTTCCCATATGTTCCGCAAAAACTTCTCTCTGAGCGGCTGAATTATATCCAATATGTTTGCCTGCAGCCTTTAGCTCTTCTCTTTTTTTATTATAGATTTC
>CAZOYJ010000146.1:0-9557 GCA_964583905.1 uncultured Roseivirgaceae bacterium | reverse complement strand
GTCACACAATATTTCAACCAAAGAAGTGGACGATTATAAGAATCAGAAGTTCCAATTCAGGGTAAATAAAGACATTGACTTGGTAACCATTGAAATTCATACCGTTACCGGGACCAAAAGCAACTATGAATTCCAAAACCTGGAAGAAGCCAGGCGGTTTCTGTCCGAATATAATGCCGAGTAAGGTTTTTAGCACATCGTTTGTTAGGGTAATTACGTAAACACACTTGATTGAACAGCTTTAATTGATTATGAAGAAATACGGAGTAGGATTGATATTGTTGGTTTGGATGTGGGGAGTAAGTTTTGCATTGCCCGCTCCGGATACGGTTTTTCAGATTAAGCCAGTGTATGGCAGGCAAGCTAAAATAGTAGCCTCCATCCTGGAAACGAGTCATTTTCGGAAGCTGGCTTTTAATGATTCACTATCCTCAGTCATACTCGATAATTACATCAGCAGTCTGGATAACAACAAAACCTATTTTTTAAAATCCGACATTGAGTCGTTTGAAAAATACCGGTTTGCTATTGATGATTATACGCGGGAAGAAAAAGTAGAACCTGCGTTTGAAATTTACCGGGTGTTTACCAAACGATTTCATGAGCGCATGCAGCATGTGTTAAAACATTTGATCCAAAAAGAGTTTGATTTTACCCTGGATGAATACTATGAAACGAATCGCGAAAAAGAACCATGGGCTGCAACCCGTCAGGAACTTGATCTGGTTTGGGAAAGTATTCTGAAAAGTCAGGCCTTGAGCCTGCGGCTAACCGGGAAACAACCGGAAGAAATTTCGGAAACCCTGAAGACCCGGTATGAACGGTTTATTAAATCCATGAGCCAAACTACGGGCGAGGATATTTTTAGCAACTACCTGAACACGATTGCCGAAGCCTACGATCCGCACACCAATTACTATTCACCGCGAACAGCCGATGTATTCAAGCAAAACATGAGTCAGTCATTTGAAGGAATTGGCGCCCGGTTGCAAGCCGATAACGACTATACCAAAGTGGCGGAGATCCTACCCGGAGGCCCGGCCGAAAAGAGCAAACTCATTCACGCCAACGACCGGATTATTGGCGTTGCCCAGGGTGAAGACGGGGAGATGGTGGATGTGGTGGGCTGGCGCCTGGATGAAGTTGTAAAACTGATAAAAGGCCCGAAAGGAACAAAAGTACGGCTTTCTGTATTGCCGGCCGAAACGGGGGTAACGGGGCCACCGGTTGTAATTACGCTGGTGCGCGATAAAATTAAACTGGAAGATTTAACCGCCAAGAAAAAGGTTGTTGAATACACAAAAGACGGAAAGCCCATGAAACTTGGGGTAATTACCTTACCGAGTTTTTACATGGACTGGGAGGCATACCAGAAAGGCGATCCTAATTATACTTCTACGTCAAGCGATGTGAAGCGACACATCAAAGACCTGGAGAAGGAGGGTATTGACGGCTTGGTGATCGACTTGCGAAACAACGGTGGCGGATCATTAAAAGAGGCCATCGACCTTACGGGTTTGTTTATTAAAAGCGGGCCGGTAGTTCAGGTAAAGAGTTCAACCCGCAGAACGGAAGTATTAAAAGATGATGATCCTTCGCTGGTATACAACGGGCCGTTGGTGGTGTTGATTAACCGGTTCAGCGCTTCCGCCTCTGAAATTTTCGCGGGCGCCATCCAGGATTATAACCGCGGTATTGTGGTGGGTGAGTCTTCGTATGGAAAGGGGACTGTTCAAACCATGGTTGAGTTAGACCGGTTTATCCAGGATAAAGACAACCCGGCAGGTTCGCTAAAACTTACTGTCCAAAAATTTTACCGGGTTACCGGAAGCAGTACCCAACACAAAGGTGTAACCCCGGATATCAAATTACCATCAGCATTGGATCCGGAGCAATATGGTGAAAGTTCAAACCCGGGTGCCTTACCGTGGGATGAAATCCGCAGCACGTTATACCAAAAAACACCTATAGTAAATGACCGGATTCTTTCTCAATTGAACAAATCATACCAGGATCGTCTGCGGAATGATGCTGCACTGAACGATTTGGTTACACAAATGGAAGAGGCTCGGAAGAATTATAACGAGACGCGAATTTCATTAAATGAAACCGTGAGACGCAAAGAAATGGAAGAAGTTGAACGTAAGCGAAGTATAAAGCCGGGTAATGCAAAGCTTGATAAAGAAGGAAAGCCGGTTTCCGATCCGTTGTCTATGGACGATGAATACCTTCGCGAAGGATTATTGGTTTTAACCGAACTGATTGTTTCAAAAATCGGATAAAAAAAAGCGGGTTTGTAGCCCGCTTTTTTTGCATTAATAAATCCTGTTTATCAATAGGTTATCAATCATCTGTTCAAGTCCGCTTCCGGATGTGGTTCCGGATGCGCCAGAAGATGTGTTTCTGAATTCGGCTTCTGATTTAACCGTAAGTACAGGTTGACCGCTTTTCGTAAGGGCGCTGTTGATTTTTTCGAGTTTGGAACCCTTGAACTCATTGAAGCGGGTACGGACCTGTGCAAGCTCGGCTTCAATTACCTTTACTCTTTCCAACTGCGAGTTGCCCGGCCGGCCCGGGTAGCCGTTAATGGAACCAAATAACTCGACTACGCGCTCAGTAAGGCGCTCTTCCGTAGCCACGTAAAAGTCACCGCCTTTGAAAACGATTGTGGCATTTTGGGTTTCGATTTCTTTGATGTACGGATCGAGGGACTTGGCAAGTTTGGGATTTTTTTCTTTCGCGGTATACGCCTGTTTCAACAAGTCAACCTGGGCGTCATACATATAGGCCAGCTCTTCGCACAAATTGAATAAGCGAAGGGTTGTTTCGTGTTTCAACTTTCTGTCGGCAAGGGTATAGGGCGAGTCATCCGGATAGACCAATGTATAGGTGGTCAGGAATACGTCTTTACCTTTTGTAATCTTCACGTTATAGGTTCCGGCCGGTAGTACGGGGCCAAAGATCGAACCTCCAATGGATTCGCGGGTATCGGAAGGGGGTACACGCGGGCGCTCAAGATGGGTGGGCATCTGTACATAATTAATACCCGCACTTTTTCCGGCAGGCAGCTCACGGATGAGTTTATTGTCTTGATCGAAGACTTCAATCGTCATCTTCCCAAACGTATGGCGCTTGTTCATGAAGTACACAAGCTTTGCCTGCGTGTCGGGGTTCTGACCGTAAAACTGATCATCGCCTGGCGAAGGGTTTCGCCCACTCGCTCCCGGATCGCGCAAAACCGTTGGTTTCATATCGAAGAAATGAATGGCTTTGGCCATCACTTCCGGGGTTAATTGACGAAGCGGTGTAATGTCGTCTATGATATAAAGACCACGTCCATGCGTAGCTATGATCAGATCGTTTTCGCGCGGATGGATAACCATATCGTGTACGGGAGCTTTGGGAAAATTATTTTCAAACCTGCTCCATTGCTTGCCGCCATTCAACGAAATGTATAATCCGAATTCGGTACCGAGGAAGAGCAGTTCCGGATTTTTCAGGTCTTCACGAATTACATACGCATGCCCCTCTATTTCGGGTGTAACCAGGGAGGCCCAGGTTTTCCCCATGTCGGTTGTTTTAAACACATAGGGTTTCTTATCGCCATTGCGGTGGTTATCGAACGTAACATAAGCCGTTTGCTTGTTAAAGTGACCGGGCTCTACATACGAGCACCAGTTTCCGGCCGGCAGCCCCGTGATATTTTTGGTTAGGTTGGTCCAGGTTTTTCCTTGATTTTCAGTAACCTGTACGTAGCCATCGTCTGTTCCCACCCAAATAATTTGTTCATCCAGTGGAGATTCCGCAACGGCATAAATGGTAGCATTGTTTTCAGCCGTGGAGTTGTCGATGGACACACCACCTGATGAATTTTGTCGCTGACGTTTCGGATCATTGGTAGTCAGGTCGGGCGAAATTTTTTGCCAGGTATCGCCCCGGTCGTTCGACAGATACAGAAATTGTGCACTCGCATAAATCCGGTCGGCTTTGGATGGACTTTGCACGAGTGGCGTGTTCCAGTTAAACCGTAATTTCGGATCGCCTTTTTCTGCCTGGGGCTTTATGGATTTGGACACCCCGGTTTTCTTGTTGAAGCGAACGGCATTACCACCCTGGTATTCAGCGTAAATGATGTCCGGATCGGTTGGGTGACGGTGTGAGTTAAACCCATCGCCATAAAAGGAGAGGTGCCAATCGCTGTTGGTGATGCCACCCGCTTTCTGCGAAGGGCCGTACCACGATCCATTGTCTTGTAATCCGCCATACACGTTATAGGGCGTATCGTTATCGGCTGTAACGTGATAGAACTGACTTACGGGCAGTGTGTTCCACATCCGGAAGGAATACCCCTGGTCGAACGATTCGTACACACCACCATCCGTACCAAGCAAGAGATGGTTTGAGTTTTTCGGATCAATCCAAGCAGCGTGTAAGTCGGCATGCGGACTGGCCATGTTACGAAACTTATTTCCGCCATCGATACTGATAATCGGAATGTATGCACACTTCACCAGGTTGTTTTCGTTGGAGGGGTCAACGGTAATCCTTGAAAAATAAAACGGCCTGACCGTGTTGCTGAAATCGCTGTTGACTTTTTTCCAGGAAGTGCCCGCATCGGTAGATTTATACAAGCCCTTGTTATCGTTGCCTTCAGCTTCTATGCTGGCATACAACACCGAAGGATTGGAGGGAGCAACGGCAATTCCGATCCGGCCAAGTTTTGTGGTAGGCAAGCCGTTGTGAATTTTATTCCAGGTTTTACCGCCATCGGTGCTTTTATAGAGGCCACTTTTGCCGGTAAATCCGGAATCAAAGAAATCGGGGTAACGCCTGTGGCTCCACATGGCCGCATAGAGTACATCCGGGTTGGTGGGATCCATGTCCATATCGGCACAACCGGTGTTTTCATCGATATACAAAACTTTGTTCCAGGTTTTGCCGCCATCGGTGGTTTTAAATACGCCACGTTCCTGGTTAGGCCCCCAAAGGTGACCTTGTACACCCACATACACGATGTTGCCATCCTTGGGGTGTACAAGGATGTCGCTGATGTGTTCAGAATCCGCAAGGCCTGCAAATTCCCATGAGGTTCCGCCATTGGTGGTTTTGTACAAGCCGGTACCAATACCTACGCTGTTCCGTACCCACGATTCTCCGGTACCCACCCAAACGGTTTCAGGGTTACTTTGGTCGATGGTTACTTTACCGATAGATTGGGCGTAATCATCAAAAACAGACCGGAAGGTAGTGCCCCCGCTAACCGATTTCCACACACCGCCACCGGCTGTGCCAACATAAATCACTTCGGGTTTACTGGTTACTACGTCAAGGTCGGTAATGCGGCCGCTCATTACGGCCGGCCCAATGCTGCGGGCCCGCAGGCCGCCCAGCAAGGTTTTTCCCGATAACTCGGTTTGGGCCTGGCATTGTAACATAAACAAGGCGCAGGCGAATACTAAAATGATTTTTTTCATGATAAGGAGGTTAATAAAAAAAGACTACCGGTAAGTAGTCTTAAAGCAGGTTAAGAATTTCTTAGTTTTTCGGAAAAGCAAAGATGCCGTCATCGACAGATTCATTAAACGTTACTTTCTGGAAACTTAGTTTTTGAACTGTTTGTCCATTGACTTTAACTTCCGTGGAGAAGGGCATCATTAAACCATCCACTTCCTGGTAATCGCTTAAGTAGGTTTTGCTTTCCATGCCTTTCATTGCTCCTGACCGGGCATATGCCACCACCATGATGGGCACATAATTTTCAGCTTCGAAATAATGAATTTCCGTCACGTCTTCTTCATCGTTATGCTTGTTTTTGACCAATTCAAGTTTGTAGCATTTCGCGCCTTCAATTTCTTCAGTACCTATCAGGGTAAGTGCGTGGCCTTTTTTCTTGTAATCGATGAACTCGCTTTCGAATTTTTGATCGCGGAATTCTTTGGAATCTTCCACCGGCAGCTTAACCGGGTCTTTACCGCCCATCATGGGGTTTAGCATCCAGGCATCTGTACCATCGTACGCTTGAATAATTTCCATACCCTGAACCTGGATTAACATCCTCATTTTATCGGGCCGTTTGGCATGCATGGTAAACGGCAGGTCAAATCCTTGCATGGAGAGGTTGCCGGTGGCGTTCATGGATTGAAGCGTTTTCCATTTATCGGCACTGCCTATGGTTTCAAAGTATTTGGAAAGGATGTCGTCAACGGTTTGGGCATTTGCGCCTGCGCCCAACAGCAGCAGGAACGCGGGGAGTAGTAGTATTCTTTTCATAGCGTATGTAAGTTTTTGTGGATTAGTCGGGCGATAGGGTGTTGGATTACAGGAGCGGAATAAATTTAGAACATTCGTTTAACCATTGACTTAAATACACAAAATTTGTCGATTTAATAGTTATTTTTAACCGCCAATATCCTAAATCCGTGTAAGGCTCGTATGAGTGAGGAACTACTTAAAGCTGTAATTCAACTTTTTGCCATTGTGGCGCGTGAACGGATAACCGATGACGAGCGAAACAACATTAAGGAATTTCTGGGGCTCCACCTGAACCGCGATGCCACCAAATATTACCTCAATTTATTTGATGAATTCTGCAAAGGACAAAAAACCGATTCGGGCCAGGATTTAAGTACACTTGATCCGGATACGGTTCAGTTTGTTGATGACTGGGCCAAGATCATGCAGATCAGCAAGCAGGTTAACCAGGCCCTTACCATGCAACAAAAGCTGGTGCTGATCATTAAAATTATTGAATTGGTTTATGCAGATGGTGAAATTTCCGAGCGGCAGGAAAACCTGATTTTTTACATCGGACAGGCGCTGAAAATTCCCCGCCAGGATGTTGACGCCCTGCGCAATTTTGTGGCCGGGCAGGATAGCGATGAACTGGCTTCACCCCATGTGTTGATTATTGACGAGGGCTATGACGATCAGCCTTACCCGGGGCCGCGCATCATTGAAAAAAACCTTACGGGATTAATTGCCATCCTGAAATTATCCGATTCGTACTTTATAAAATACCTCGGCATTTCCGTGGTGTACCTGAACAGCATCCTGCTAAAGAGCAGGAAGATTGATGTATTTCCAACCGGAAGCACCATTCGGGGTGATAAGATTGAACCGATTTACTACAGCGATATTATCGGGAAGTTTCTGGTGGGCGACAGCCAGCAAAAACTCACGTTTACCTGCGACCACATCTTTTATCATTTCAAATCCGGCCGGGCCGGGTTGCAGAACATCAACATTGCCGAGCAGGGGGGCAAGCTTATCGGGATAATGGGGGCCAGCGGTTCGGGAAAATCAACGCTGCTTAGTGTATTGAATGGAACCGAGAAACCTTCAAGCGGCCGTGTGCTGATCAACGGCATCAACATCCACGACAACCCGCAGGAAGCTGAGGGAGTGATCGGCTTTATTCCACAGGATGATTTGCTCATCGAAGATTTAACGGTATTTGAAAACCTGTACTATGCGGCACGCCTTTGCTTCGGGCAATATCCCAAAGAAGAATGTGCCGCGATGGTGGAGAAATTATTGACACAGCTTGGGTTAAGTGAAATCCGGAATTTGAAAGTGGGATCGCCCTTGCAAAAAACCATCAGCGGTGGTCAGCGAAAGCGCCTGAACATAGGGCTGGAATTGTTGCGTGAACCAACTGTTCTGTTCGTGGATGAACCCACTTCAGGTCTCTCCTCCCGCGACAGCGAAAACATCATGGACCTGCTAAAAGAACTATCCCTTCGGGGAAAAATGGTTTTTGTGGTGATTCACCAACCCTCTTCCGATATCTTCAAGATGTTTGATACCCTCATCATCCTGGATGTTGGCGGTTTTCAAATTTACTACGGTAACCCGGTTGAGGCGGTAGTGTACTTCCGCGACATCATCAACGCGGCCAATAAAACGCAGGGGGCCTGCCCGGAGTGTGGTAACATCAACCCGGAGCAGATTTTTAATATTATCGAAACCCGGATTGTTAACGAATACGGCCGGCTGACCAACGCCCGAAAGATTTCGCCCGGGCAATGGTACCAGTATTTCAAGCAGAAGCTCAAGATTCCCAAGGTGGAGCATGTAAAAGATGTTTTGCCGGTTACCCAACGTATTGCCACGCGCCTGAAGCAGTTGAAAATTTTCGTGATCCGCGATTACCTCGCCAAGATTTCCAACAAACAATACTTCTATATCAATTTATTGGAAGCTCCCATCCTGGCGTTCTTCATCAGCTTTATGGTGAAGTATTTTAATATCCTGGAGGATAATAAGACTTACACGTTTTACGAGAATGAGAATATTCCAGTATTCTTTTTTATGAGCGTAGTGGTGGCGTTGTTTTTCGGATTAACCATGAGTGCCGAAGAGATTTTTCGCGACCGTAAAATTTTAAAGCGCGAACAGTTCCTGCACCTCAGCCGGAGCAGTTACCTGATTTCAAAAATTGCGGTGCTGTTTTCCATTTCGGCTATTCAAACGGTGCTCTTTATTGTGGTAGGGCACCTGGTACTTGAAATTCCGTTAACCGAATTCCGGTATTGGTTTGTTCTTTTTAGTGCATCGTGCTTTGCCAATCTTTTGGGATTGAATATATCGGCATCTTTTAATTCAGCGGTTACCATCTACATTTTAATCCCTTTATTAATCATACCCCAGTTACTCTTGAGTGGTGTGGTAATTGAATTCGATAAATTTAATCCGCGTGTCAGCGAACCTACTAATGTGCCCTTTATGGGTAACATCATGGCATCTCGTTGGGCCTTTGAAGTATATATGGTGACGCAATTCAAAGACAATCCTTACGAGAAGCAATTCTATGAAATTGACCAGGCCATAGCACAAGCCGATTACAAGCGCTTATACCTGATTCCGGAATTGGAATCAAGGCTATCCTACCTGAAGAATAACCGGGCACATTGGAATAACCCTAATCATGTTCAAATCAAGGATTCATACTCCCTGCTTCAGGGCCAATTGAAGCATGAATTACAAAAAGTAAACCGGGAAATTCCAGAGGTTGATATGCTGGCCGTGGGGAAGTTTAATGAGGCAGCAGCTGACAGTATTACAAATTTTCTTTCAACACTCAAACGGTATTATACCATTAGAAGTACAAAGAATATGCGTGAGCGCGAAGAAATGATAAATGAAATAACCAACACACCGGAAGGCATGGCAGCCTTTACTACGTTACGAAACACGTTTCACAATAAGGCTGTTGAAGATAAAGTAAAGAATGTTATAACGCAGACACGTATTGTACCCATACCCAATGATGGGAGGTATCTTCAAAAGTTGTACCCCATTTTTGTGGATGAGCATCGGCCTCGCCACTTCTTTGATTTTTCAGCAAACTTGTATCAACCCACGAAATATTTTGCGGGTTTCATTTTCGATACGTACTACTTCAATATTGCCGTAATCTGGTTTATGACTGTCGTGTTGTACATCACCTTGTATTTTGACATGTTGCGAAAAATCATTGAAGCGGTAGAAAACAGGCGTTACCGAAAACCGGAAAGAATGTGATTTTTTATATTTTTGCCGCACAGTTTAAAACCCAC
>CAZOYJ010000145.1:0-9576 GCA_964583905.1 uncultured Roseivirgaceae bacterium | reverse complement strand
TTTTTTACATAACCTTAGAACGAAAAACCATTCAGGCAAAATCTGCAAAGAAGTCTTTCTGTGCGCTTGAAGTAAGGACTGATCAGCAGAAAAGAAACATCAGGTTTGATACCGCTAAGCGGATAACGACTATTCGGTTACTTCAAACTCCGTCAATTTTTTATCTCTTTTTACATAATGAAGAATGTACACCATCGCCAGCAGGTAAAACGGCAGCAAGGGAATTTTATACCGCGCTAACGTGCCAAAGTTGAAGGTGGATACGCCAACTGCAAAGGCAAACGTTAAACTGAACACCAGGCAAAACAGTACTGTCGGATCACTCCATGATTTAAAGAACCGGGAACGGGCAACTGCCAATACATACAAAGTCAGTCCGATCAACGCCAGACTTTCCAATGCCGAAAGGAGCATCAGGGGATTTTTCACTTCCCATAAATAAGGCCTGAACAGTGAAACGTTTATCGCTTGCGGAGCTTTTGAAACCATGTTGGTGAAGGTCCCGTCCAACTCGCCTAAACTGTATCCGCTGCCGGCACTTCTTCCCGTATAGAAGCCAATATCATAAGCCGTGACCTGAGCCGTAATCGCGATTTTATCCAACGAATACCGGGGGTCATCTTTTCCGATAAGCACAATAGCATAGTACCCCGAGGCTACCAGCACAGCAACAATGAACGGAGCCATTAAAATTTTCACTACAAGAGAACGCATCCGGGCCAAACGCGAAGCATAAATCCACAAAAATACCGCGGGTAAATAACAGAGCAGAATATACTTCTTTATTGAAAACAAAATCCAAAAACTTAACAATAACAAAAAAATACTCCCTATTGAAAACTGCTTTTTGATAAACAGGTTACTGATGGCGTATGTTAAAAAGCCAATCGAAGCTAAGGTAAGAGTATCTTTCAGTAAACCTGAACCCCAAAAAATTACGGAAGGAATAAATAAAGTTGCCAACGCAAGCCACCGATGAAGCCCGGGCGACTGCCGGTAAAACGCCATGAACAACATCCATGCTCCGCAAAAACTAACTACAGCAAATAATACCGCTGTGGCGGAATAGGATGAAAAGGTAAGTAAATCCAACACTGCGGCCACACGAATTACAAAAAAAGAAGAAGGGTCATTGAAAAAGGGGATGTTCGATGCATACGCATAAATGCCCTGCAAGTCGCCACGGGTGGTTAACAATTTCCAGCCCAAGAGGGGCGAATCCATAAATGCCTCCCAGATAATGCGGCTGCCACGGGTATGAAAATTATAGGTGTCTCCACCCTGATAGTAAAACTGGTATAGCAACCCCAGGGCAAGGGCGCCCAGGATTTTCAAACTCAAGGCCGGAAAAAAATACGACCGGTTAACCGGGTCCGTTACCCGGCTTCGAACCAGGTAAGCTACAGCATACACCAGCAGGATAATAAGCGGAGTTACGATGAAGTCGCGGAGTTCCATTTTTATTTATTCAAGGCTTGTTGTTTGTCAGATTCAAAATTAAACCGATCAAACAATTTTGAATTAATCCACCTGCTCCATCTTTTTAAGCCTTCGTTTGGCATCCTTGAAGGCTTCGTCTTTACGCTTGGATTTTTTCTTTACTTCATTAAAGTACTTTTTCGCTTCGGCCTTGTCGCCTTGTTTTTGGGCAATTTCACCCAGCGCAATAAGCGAATACAGGTAATACCCCGACTCGGTGGCGCCAATTTCTTCAGCATATTGAATGCAAAGCTTGTAATACTTTTTGGCATCATCGAGGTTGCTGCGCGCCTCGTTAATCTGCCCCAGGAAGAACGCGGCATATCTTCCGCTGGTAGCCTCGTATCCAATCTGGCCTGCATTGATGCGGTCAAGGATTTGCAGCGCCACGGGTTCAGCCATCGCAAACCTGCCCATGGAATACAATGTGCGGGCGTAGTACCGGTGAAAAAATGGATTATCGGGATAGGTCTGGTACAAATACTCGCTAAGCTGGTAAGCGCGCGGCTGGTCGTTTTCGTAATTATTTAAAATGCGCATGAGCCACACCATCGCCTCAACCCGGGTATAGAAGGCGTTGTAAGACACTTCTTTTAATTGCTCCAGGCCAAGCTTTTTATCGCCCTTTGGAAAGAACCACATAATCGGTTTCAAGGCCGGGTAATTTTCGGGCACCCACACCGAAAAGTAATTGTACAAGGCATCGCCAAACAATAACTCCGGGCTCAGGTCTTGTCCTTGCTTGCTGGCCTCCAGGTAGTTCATGGCGCTCTTGCCGGCCGCTGCAGCCTTACGCCATTGCTTGCGGTATTCATCCGAATATAATCTACCTTTAAAACCATAAGCAGCCGCCAGAAAAAATGCGGCTTCTACCTTATAAGGGGGGTGTTTCTTGTACAAATTCTCGGCTACCAGAATAGTACTGTCCATGTAAGCCATGAATTTCTCATCGTAATCGGTGTTACGGGTATTCGGCATGATCTTCCACCATTCTATAAGGCCCATTAAAAAATAGGGAAGCGGATGCCACCGGTATTTATAGCGCAAATACCGGAACTTCCATTCGGCATCGTCAAACTTAAAATTGTACAGGTCGTTAAGCGCTTCGGTACATTGAAGCTGCACGGCCAGGTCGGAGATAAGAATGATAGTCGTGTCTTTTTTTTCGGTTATCAGTTGTGCCTTTGCCGGCATGCTGGCGACCCATAGAAACACGAAAACCCCGATTATTTGTGTGTGAACGTTTTTAATCATAGAATTACATCAACCGCCCCTGCCCTTCATGGAAACAAACAACGAAACTAAGTCAATATTCGCTATCGACAAAAAACTCCTTTTTGTTTTACTGTGCCTCATTACCCTGTTGTTGCTGTACATCAAAAAGTCATTTATAGAAAACGAAACGGCCGCGTTTGAGTTTCTTCAGGATCGGCCCGAAGGCACCATACTTAAATTCATTAGCGCACTCCAGTTTATTTCCGTTCCGCTGGTTTACCTGTGGAAATTTTCCGTCATTGCCCTGGTCATCTGGATTGGGTGTTTCATGTACGGTTACCGGGTTACGTATGCCCAATGTTGGGGCGTGGTGATTGGAGCCGAGTTCATTTTCTTCATTCCCGAACTTTTAAAAATACTCTACTTCCTGACTATTGAAACCGATCCGCGGTATTCGGATATCGGGGCCTTTTATCCGCTTTCGCTGATGCACTTTTTTGATTACTATTCCATTGATACCCGGTGGGCTTACCCGCTCAGGTCGTTAAATGTGTTTGAAGTCGTGTACTGGTTTGCACTCGTATCGGGTATTCACCATTATGCAAAAAAGGAAAAGAAAACCGTATGGCTGATTGTAATCAGTTCGTATGTGCTGATTTTCGTAATGTGGCTGGTTTTCTATGTGGTGGTGTATAAGTAAAAAATCAATGAAATTCTATGGGATTTTAGCTTTCTCCTCTCATCATTCAGGTGATAGTTCGTAATCTTAAAATCTGTATTTTCGCCCCCTGATATTTACAAATCGAATACTTTATCCAATACCATGAATTTTCAGAAGGTCAATAACATTACCGGTTGGATCATCTTTACCCTTGCCCTGGCAACGTACTGGTTAACCATGGAAGAAACTGCCAGTTATTGGGATTGCGGTGAGTTCATAGCCGTATCCTACAAACTGGAAGTGCCGCACCCACCAGGGGCTCCGCTTTTTCTTTTAATCGGGCGGATGTTTTCATTTCTGGCCTTTGGCGATGTTACCCAGGTGGCCTATTGGATCAATTTTGCCAGCGTACTTTCCGGGGCATTTGCTTCCCTGTTCATCTTCTGGTCAATAACCTTATTTGGCCGCAAACTCATGAACATTACCAAACCGGAAGAACTTACAATAGACAAGACCATCCTGCTAATGGGTGCCGGAATTGTTGGTGGACTCGCCAACACCTTTGCCGACTCCATCTGGTTTTCGGCTGTTGAAGCCGAAGTGTATGCCATGTCATCGTTCTTCACAGCCTTTGTTGTTTGGGCCATGCTCAAGTGGGATGTGATTGAAGACGACTCAAAGGCCAACCGCTGGCTTATTCTGATTTCCTATATGATCGGCCTCTCCATAGGCGTGCACTTGTTAAACCTGGTTACCTTACCGGCCCTCGGCCTGATTTTCTATTTTAAAAAATACAAACCCACCACCTGGGGTATTGTTACAACACTTGTTGTTAGCGGGTTGCTCATTCTGTTCATCAACGACATCATCATTCCGGGACTGCCCTCACTGGCCGGAAATTTTGAAGTGTTTTTTGTAAACACGCTGGGCTTGTTTTTTGGTTCAGGTGTCATCTTCATCAGTTTGCTGCTGATTGGCGCCCTGGTATATGGTATTCACTATACACAAAAACATAACAAGCCTGCGCTGAATACTTTTCTGCTGTCAACCGCCTTCATCCTCATCGGGTATGCTTCGTATGCCGTCATCGTTATTCGTTCCAATTACAATCCTCCGATTGATGAAAACGATCCTTCCGATATCATGACCTTCGTGAGTTACCTGAAGCGTGAACAATACGGAAGCCGGCCATTATTGTACGGACAGTATTACACCGCACAAGTCGTGGGTGTTAAAGAGGGTTCACCCCAGTACCGCAAGGGCAAAGACAAATACGAAGTGGCCGACCGGAAAATTTCGTACGTGTATGATCCCAACCATTCCACAATTCTTCCACGAATTTATAGTACCGACCGGCAGCACCAGGCGCTATACCGGTCGAAGCTTGGATTAAAAGAAGGAGAAAAACCAACGTTCTCTGATAATATTAAATTCATGTTTACCCACCAGATTTACTGGATGTACGTGCGGTACTTCATGTTCAATTTTGCCGGTAGGGAAACCGATGAAATCGGAGGCGATTGGTTAGGCCCGAACGGTTGGTTTGAAGATGTGCCGGAAATGATTTCCGACAATGCCGCACGGAATAATTTCTTTATGATCCCGTTTTTACTGGGGCTTATTGGCCTGTATTATCAATCGGTAAAAGATAAAAAGAATTTTGCCGTAGTGGGATTGCTCTTCGTTCTGACAGGCGTAGCCCTGGTGGTTTACCTGAACTCACCTCCGTCTGAACCACGCGAACGTGATTATATTTATGCGGGCTCCTATTATGCTTTCTGTTTTTGGATTGGCTTCGGAGTTATTGCTCTGGCACAAGGGTTCGGAAAGTTTATCAAAGACAAAAAAGTTGCGGCTATTGCAGCCACCGCTATCGGGCTGTTAGCACCGGGTATCATGTTGGCCGAGGGCTGGGATGATCACAATCGATCAAACCGCTATTTTTCGGTCGATTCAGCCATCAACTACCTGGAGTCGTGCGAACCCAATGCCATACTCTTCACCGGTGGCGATAACGATACGTTCCCGCTTTGGTATGCTCAGGAGGTTGAAGGTGTGCGCACCGACATCCGCGTTAAGGTGTTGAGTTATTACAACACCGACTGGTACATACAACAAAGCATGCGCAGGCATTATGAATCGGAGCCCTTCCCCTATACGTTAACCATCGACCATTATCGGCAAGGTGGATATAACGATGGATTGATGTATTATGAAACCGGGATCAAAAGCGTTGACCTGGCCCAGTTCATTGACGCCATCAGTAAAAACAGCAAGAGCCTGATTCACCCGTTGTATTCCTCAACCAACATGATTCCTTCGCGTGAGCTTGTGCTTAAGGTAGATACAGCCCGTGTAAAAGCGATGAGCCTGGTGCCCAATGACATGGATAATTTACTCGTTTCAGAGATGCGGCTGCGCCTGAAAGGCAACACTTTGTTGAAGCAGGATCTTGCCCTGCTGGATTTGTTGTACACTAATAACTGGGAGCGTCCGGTGTATGTAAATAATACTTCGCTGGAACAATTTAATGTGGACCTCAAACCCTATATTGTTGTGGAGGGTAATGCGTTTCGCATTCTACCAATCCGAAACCCTGTACCGCAAAACCGGTTGGTAAACACTGAGGTAACCTACAAAAACGTGACTGAAAAATTCCGCTTCCGCGGATTAAACGACCCCAATGTGTTCTTCAGTCTGGACCACCGGAGTTTTGTACAAAACCACCGCTCAACCCTCAACGAACTGGCCGGTGCCCTCATTGCCAAAGGTGAAAAAGAAAAGGCGCGTGAAATTTTATTGCTCAGCCTGGAAAAGATGCCCGACCAGGGCGTACGGTTTGATTTTACCAATGCACTTAGCGTAGATATGTTATTTGACGTTGGCGAAAAAGAAACAGCTGTTGAAATTGCAACCGTGGTGGGCAACCGGGTAGATGAAATGGCCGATTACCTGATCCGAAAAGGCGTCTTCGACCGTGAACTCTACAACAACATTGCCGTATTGGGCGAACTACAACGCGTATTGTACAAATATGGCGAAAGCGAACTGGCAAAACGCTTTGAAGATGCCTACGAAAAGCACGCAAGCCAATTACCCTCACGGTAAAATTGAATGCTATCAAAATAAGAAGCTTCGGAATAACCTTCCGGAGCTTTTTTATTTTCGTACGATTAAAAACAAATCCAGTGCCTGGTCAGCGTTGTCGGTAACAAGGTAATCGCTGTGATAAATGGCCGATACCAGTTCATCGTTACTGCTTTTAAGTGTATTGCGGTTCATCCGGTTAAGCCATTCGTACGGCAGGCGTAACAGCCATGCCGGCAACCGATGCTGAAGGTTGAATATATCCCACCGCATAATCCGTTGCACCGACTTCCGGTTTTGTTCATGATAGGCCATCACTTTTTCGTTACCGGTAATTCCACGCATTTCAACTTCCGGAAAAATCCCGCGAGCAAGGGCAGTTAATTCATCCGCCAGATATTCACGAATATGCCACGGGTTACGACTCAACGACAGGCTACGGTTGGGTGTGGTGATTAAACCCATGCCCCCGGGTTTCAGCACCCGATGAATCTCTTTCAGAAAAAGTGTGTCATTTTGTATGTGCTCGATTACCTGGAAACTCACCACGCAATCAAACGAAGCATCCGCCAGCCCATGCAGGGGCGGAAGGTCCATGCATATGAAATTTCCATTCGGAAATTCTGCGCGAAGTTTTTTAAGAGGTTCCTCAAGTTTATCTACAGCGGTAAACGTTGCGGCATTTTTCATGAGCAGGGCAACTCCCCTGCCCTCGCCACACCCCACCTCCAGCACATGGCCCTTTATATACGGTTCGGCAGCAACATAAGCTTTGAACAAACGTTGATGTATGGGATTATCCGAAGCAATCTTCTCGGATGTTATTTCCGTAGTGTATATCTTAGCCATGAAGTATAAAGCGCACAAAAATAAGAGAATGAAGTGAAAACGGCAGGTGTACGATGAATTTCAATTACCTTTCTGCACGAATGAAAAAACTTATCTTCTTTTTATTGATTTTGGGTTACGGCCCGGCACAAGCACAGGCGTTACAGCAAATCAATTATAATTACCTGTATAATCCGGCATGGCCCTTTACCTTCAACTGGAAAATCACCAACGTTGCGGGCAAGATTGAAATTTATTACCAGCTTGAAACCAACTCCGAAACCAAAGAGGCCGCTTCGTATTCCATCCAATGGGAGGTCCGCAAAAACCTAAGCGATAAAGAAGGCATTGCACTTCCCTATACCGAGATTGCTGCCCCCGGCACAACCGATAGGCAAAGTGGTAAATTACTAGTTACTGGCGAAATTGCCGGACAAATTGCCGTTGCCAAAGTGTACCGAACCCGGGCCAATAACCAGGTAACCCTTACGTTGTTTCACAAAGCTATTCCTTCGGGTACAACACCAACCTTGTTTGCAGGTGATTTTGCCGTTCTTCAGCCGTTCACACAATTAAATAAACCGGTTTCTGTTCGGGGTTTCGATCAGCAAAGGGCTTTGATTGTTTCACTTTACGAAAATGAATTTCCTGCTGCAGGCCCTCCCTTTTCAACAGCCCAGGCCCGTGTTCCGGCTGTTATGAAGCCGGACACCCTGTTCAACATTCCACCGGATACTACATTGGCTTTTAACCGAAAGGGATTATACCTCATTCAACAGGATACGGCTTCGGCTTCTGGACTTGCCTTTCGCATTGAAGATGATTACCCCAAACTGGGCAAGTTGGAAAGTTTGCACGGCCCCATGATTTACATTTGTACCCGGCAAGAATACGACCGCTTGCGATTGGCCGGTAGCGATAAGACGCAATTCGATAAAATCATCTTAAGCATCACAGGAAATACTGACCGCGCCCGCATTTTTATGCGCAGTTTTTTCAGACGGGTAGAGCAAGCCAACACCTATTTCAGTTCCTACAAAGAGGGTTGGAAAACCGACCGGGGAATGATTTATATTATTTATGGTTTACCGGATGAGGTTTACCTGTTTAATGACCGGGAGGTGTGGGAATATAAAAACACCTACTACCGCGGGAGATTCACCTTTGCTAAATCGTCAACCCTATTCGACCCCGAAAATTACGTGCTCATCCGTGACAATAAATTCAAAGACAATTGGTATGAATTGATTGACCTCTGGCGAAAGGCCAGATTCTAGGTGAACCCGTTAATCTGGAATTTGTCAAACCGGCAATCTTCATTCATCAACCCTATTGCATACTTTTGTCCATGCAAAACACCGACATGATTTATGGCACCCGGGCCGTGATCGAAGCCATCCGGGCCGGCAGACCTGTGGAGCGCATTCTCATTCAAAAAGGTTTGTCCAATGATCTGGTGCGTGAACTTCTTCAACTGGTTCGTAAACAGGATGTTTTTTTTTCATACGTACCGGCCGAAAAGTTGAACCGGTTAACGGGTAAAAACCACCAGGGTGTTATTTGTCTTCTCTCTTCGGTTGAATATGCTTCGCTAGACAATATTATTCATGCTACGTATGCTGAAGGCAGCGAGCCTTTCTTTCTGGTGCTTGACCGGATTACCGATGTACGTAATTTCGGGGCGTTGGCCCGAACTGCCGAATGTGCCGGTGTTAATGCGCTTATTATTGGAGAAAAGGGAAATGCCCCCATCACCAGCGATGCCATGAAAACTTCAGCCGGTGCCCTTAATCATTTACCGGTTTGTCGCGAAAAAGATTTAAAGAAAACCATTACTCAACTTCGTGAAAATGGTATCCTGGTAGTAGCCTGTACGGAGAAGGCCTCCAAGACATTGTATGAAGTTGAATTGAACAAGCCGGTAGCACTCATTATGGGATCCGAAGAAGACGGTATTTCTGATGCCTTGATCCGGCAGGCCGATGAATTGGTGAAAATACCCATGACCGGAAAAATCGGATCGCTTAATGTTTCGGTGGCAGCAGGGATTGCCCTGTATGAAGTGGTGCGGCAAAAATTAAAAAGCAACTAAAATTCACTTGCCAAATTTTCAGCTGGCTACCATGTTAACTGATTTTTCCACTACTAAATGACTTACTAAAGGTTTTTTGTTTTTCACAAAGTCGGAAGGAGAACAGGCAAATTGCTCCCGGAAGCATTTGGCAAAGTACGACAAGTTATTAAACCCAACTTTATAGGCTATTTCAGTAATGCTTCCGGTGTGTAGAATCAACAAATCGGCTGCT
>CAZOYJ010000144.1:0-9600 GCA_964583905.1 uncultured Roseivirgaceae bacterium | reverse complement strand
GCAACGACCAGGTGCTTCAGTTTTCAACTTCCGGGTGGTGGACAGCCGATTTGCACAGCCTCACTACCCGACAACCTTCCATTTACTCCACCCGCGCCCTGGCCGACAGTGAAGTTTTTCTGCTACCGAAAATCAGATTAGAAGAACTTGTGGAGCGCTATCCCATATTCGAGCGGTTTTTCCGAATTATGTTTCAAAATTCACTGGTCACTCACCAGGATCGAATTATCCAGGTTTTTTCACTGACGGCCGAAGAACGTTATGCTAACTTTAGTGAAAAATATCCGCAACTCGAACAGTTTGTTCCGCTGAAATACATTGCCTCTTACCTCGGCATTACCCCCGAGTTTCTCAGCAAAATTCGCAGGAAGCGGATGGATAGAGAAGACACTTAGGGGCTAAAGTTGATACCTTCAGGATTGTTTAGTGTCGGATGATTTCGGGGGATATGCTCGCCAATATGAATAAAATGTTGATTCCAAGGTAATAACCATGTTAGTAGTTATGCCACTAGTACTTCCTTTGCCTTATACCGTTTCTGCCCAACACAGTCAATGCACTTTCAAAGCTAAAGTCTTTCTTTTTAATTAATTCTGCAACCAATTTTCCGGGTTCATCTGCTTCATAAGCATCAAGTCTAAGATAAAGAACTCCATTTTGAGGTCTGTAATTATGTTTGAAAATCAGCTCACCATAATCTTTATCAAAGGTCAGTATAGTCCGATTTTCGTTGATTGCGATATTCATTACAGCATAATCTTGAATACTTGGATTTTCAGTTCCGATGGAACTAATGTCAAAACCCACACTTCTCAAATAAAGAATACTCTTTAACGGGAAATTCTCGTTAGCTAAAAACTTCATGAAGTTCAGGCTGTCTTCCTTGTTGGGGTAAATAAAAGTCCATCATGCATACATTCTTGTATGTATACAAAAACAGCTTGTAACGACTCTTTTGTTAGCCGAGGGAAATTTTCAAGAATTTCCTTTTCTGTCCAACCTTGCGCAAGAAGTCCAAGAATATGCTCAACTGAAATCCTTGTTCCTTTAATGATCGGTTTGCCTAACAAAACTTCTTGGTCTGATACTATATAGTCTTGCCAATTCATAGTTCAAATTTAAGGATTTTCAGGCACATAATTTTGGAATAGCATAATCACCAGCGCGCAGTCGTGAAAACCTGGATTTCTTAATCTAGTTCAAGCTACATCCCCTGCTTTCTTAACCTGCTTCAAGGGAGGCCGGGGTATGCCTGCCCGACCTTTGTATCATCAAAACATTTATAAAACCAAAACACGAATACGACATGGAAACTGCAGTAGCAACTAAAACAATGTGGGGCATTGATCCCACACACACTGAAGTACAATTTAAAGTGAAGCACCTGGTGATTGCCACCGTAACGGGCTTTTTTAAGAAATTCAGCGGAAGCGTAGAAAGCGAAACCGAAGATTTAAATGGCGCCTCCGTGCAATTCAGCCTAAATGTAAACAGCATCGATACCAACCAGACCGATCGTGATGCACATTTGAAATCGCCTGACTTCTTTGCAGCCGAACAGTATCCTACCCTGGATTTCACCGGTACCCTGAAAAAAGATTCCGGCAACGACTATACGCTGGATGGCACCTTAACCATTCGGGGCACCACAAAAGCCGTGGCACTGAATGTTGAGTATGGCGGGTCGATCGTTGATCCGTACGGCAATACGAAAGCCGGGTTTGAAATCAACGGAAAGATCAACCGTAAGGATTTCGGCCTTAACTGGAATGCGGTTACCGAAGCTGGTGGTGTAGTGGTGAGCGATGAAGTGAGAATTCACATCAACGCAGAAATCGTAAAGCAGTAAAACTTCATGGGGAGTTAGGGTAAAGCCTTGTGCCTTCGGGTGCAGGGCTTTTTTATTTTGTTTTTTTGAAAGGTCTGAAAGGCCGGTCGGCTTATTTTGTGCAGCCGTTTAACACAAATTTCAGGCGCACCATGTACATTCGGATTAATTTTCACTCCAGTCTTAAATCCTGTTCCCGAACTCAACCATTTAAAACCTATGAAAAGATTACTTCCACTTTTGTTTCTCAGTGCAACATTAACCTTTCCAATGATCGCCCAGCGCGTGTTGGAGGGTGAGTCGGCCGTTACAACTTCCCACACGGTTACCGTAAAAGGAAAAGTAATTCCATACACGGCTACAGCCGGCACCCAGCCTGTATGGAATGCCGAAGGAAAACCGATTGCCGCACTGTTCTACACCTATTACGAGCGCAGCGACATCAAAGACCGGGCCTCCCGTCCGCTCATTTTTTCGTACAATGGCGGCCCGGGATCGGCTTCGGTTTGGATGCATGTTGCGTATACGGGGCCGCGGATATTGGAAATAGACAAAGAAGGCTACCCGGTGCAACCCTATGGGGTAAAGGAAAATCCGCACAGCATTCTGGATGTTGCCGATATTGTTTTTATCGATCCGGTAAACACCGGCTACTCGCGCATCCTGGATAAGGACGCCAAGCGTGAAGAATTTTTTGGTGTGAATGCCGACATCAAATACCTGGCCGAGTGGATGACCACCTTTGTAAGTCGCAGAAACCGTTGGCAATCGCCTAAATATTTAATTGGTGAAAGCTACGGTACAACCCGCGTTTCAGGGTTGGCCCTCGAATTGCAAAACGCGCAATGGATGTACCTGAACGGAGTTATCCTGGTATCGCCCACCGGACTTGGAATTAACCGGGGTGATCAGGTTGAAGCTGCCAATCGCCTGCCCTACTTCACGGCAGCCGCCTGGTTTCAAAATGCCTTGCCGGCCGAACTGCAGAAAAGGGATTTAACCGAATTGTTACCCGAAGTGGAAGCCTATACCCTTGATGAGGTTATTCCGGCCATTGCCAGGGGAGGATTTTTAGACGATGCCAAACGTAAACAAGTGGCCGCGAAAATGGCTTACTATTCGGGTATTCCCGAAAAAGTAATTCTTCAGCATAACCTTGATGTACCTACCGCTTACTTCTGGAAAGAATTGCTGCGCGATAAAGGATATACCGTTGGCCGGTTGGATTCGCGGTACCTCGGAATCGACCGGAAGGATGCCGGTGAGCGCCCGGATTATAACTCGGAGTTAACCTCATGGCTGCACTCGTTTACACCGGCTATCAATTATTATCTTCGTGAAGTATTGAAATATAAAACCGATGTAAAGTATAACATGTTCGGACCGGTGCATCCGTGGGATCGAAGCAACGACAACACCGGGGTAAATCTTCGTCAGGCCATGGCTCAGAATCCTTACCTGAATGTGATGTTTCAGTGTGGCTATTTTGATGGCGCCACTACCTATTTCGAAGCCAAGTATACCATGTGGCAATTAGACCCCAGTGGAAAACTCCGCGACCGTTTCCGGTTTGAAGGCTACCGCAGCGGACACATGATGTACCTGCGCGAAGAAGACCTGGCCACTTCCAATGAACACATCCGCGATTTCATTCTTAAGTCAACACCTAAGAAAGGGCAACCAGCTAAATATTAATTCATAGCTCGTACTGCATAGCCCTCCAATGGTTCTTAAAACTATTGGAGGGCTTTTTAATTACACTAATTCTGAAAAAACAATCGTATGCTTTCATCACAATACGGTAGCAAATTCCATCCTTTTTTCCGATACTGAGTAACCGAAACAGCTAAAAACACCGCGTATGTATAGAACACTTATTCCAATTATCGCCCTGGCCGTTCTCTCACTTGCCGGATGCAAAACGAAAGAAGATGTTGCTACCGTTCCTCCAATAATCAGTATTGTTCCCCAACCGGTTACGGTTGAACTAAGCGATGGCTATTACACCTTTTCACCGGTAGTTACCATTTCGGCCCGATCGGAAGCGGAGAAAAACATTGCCGGTTTTTTGGTGGATTTTTTCAACCTGTACCAAATCCAAACTGAAATTATTCAGGATACGATCGCTGATATTGCATTCAGAAGTTTTGTTGCGGAAGAATATCTGCCGGAAGGCTACAACCATATTAAAATTGACGAAGAAGGAGTGGATATTTTTTCCACTTCCGTATCGGGGTTATTTTACGGTGCGCAATCGTTGATTCAACTCATTAACCAAAATGAACAAGTCCGGGTACCCCTCCTCCGGATTACCGACTTTCCACGCTTTGAATGGCGCGGCCTTCACCTGGATGTATGCCGGCATTTCTACCCAGTAGAATTTGTAAAACGCTACATCGACCTGATGGCCCGGTATAAGTTCAACACGTTCCACTGGCATTTAACCGAAGATCAGGGTTGGCGTATCGAAATCAAAAAATACCCGAAGTTGCAGGAGGTTGCCGCTTACCGGAAAGAAACACTCATCGGGCATTACAGCAATCAACCCCACCAGTTTGATGGTGAACGGCATGGCGGTTACTACACCCAGGAAGAAATTAGAGAAGTGGTGGCGTATGCGGCCGAACGATTTGTTACTATCGTACCGGAAATTGAAATGCCCGGACATTCACTGGCAGCGCTTTCAGCGTATCCGCACCTGGGGTGCACTGGCGGGCCCTATGAAGCTGCCACCAAGTGGGGTGTGTTTGATGATGTGTACTGTGCCGGCAAGGAAAGCACCTTTACGTTTCTTCAGGATGTTCTGGACGAAGTACTTGAGCTTTTTCCCAGTGAATATATTCACGTAGGTGGCGATGAATGCCCCAAAACCCGGTGGAAGGAATGTGCGCATTGCCAGCAGCGCATCAAAACTGAAAAACTTGCTGATGAGCATGAACTTCAGAGTTATTTTATACAGCGCATAGAAAAATACCTGAACAAAAAAGGACGCAAACTTATTGGTTGGGATGAAATCCTGGAAGGTGGCCTGGCGCCCAATGCTACGGTGATGAGTTGGCGGGGCGAAGACGGTGGAATTGCTGCCGCCAAGGCCGGGCATGACGTGGTGATGACCCCGGGCTTTGCCTTGTATTTCGATCATTACCAAGGCAACCCTGAAACCGAACCTGTTGCGATTGGCGGAAATACACCCTTGAAAAAAGTATACGATTATGACCCCGCCCCGGAGTCGTTAACCGAGGAGGAGCGCGGATTTATTTTGGGAGCTCAAGCCAATGTTTGGACCGAATACATCAAAACACCGCAACATGTTGAGTACATGACCTACCCACGCGCCCTTGCCCTGGCAGAGGTAGTCTGGTCGACCCGGTACTCCAGAAACTGGGAAAATTTTGTGGAGCGGCTTCCGGCCCAGTTTAAGTTGCTGGAAAAATTCAACGTAAATTACCGTAAACCGGAACCGGATGAATTGAAGTAAGTTCATTGGGCTGTTGTTTCTTTCATCAGAAAGTGAACTACTGTAATTGAACTTCGGGAGATTGGATAAGGGCAAATTTGTTTCGTAATTTTACCACACAAACATTTTGACTATGAAAAAACTAATCATACTTATTGGCCTTGTGGTGTTGTTCCCGGCCTTTTCATCGCATGTTGAACAAATCATCAAAACCCAGATTCACATCACCATCCGGAATGAACTGGGCAATACCGTAGAAGGCGCAACGGTTAAACTGTTTGAACGCGAACAGGATTACAAAGACGAAACCAACGTGGCAGCCGAAGGCGTTACCGATGCCAAAGGTGTTGTTCGCTTCAAAGACCTGAAGGCCATTTCGTATTTCATCCTGGCCGAAAAAGACGACAGCAATAATTTTGGTGGCGGTGAACAAACCGGTAAGCTGGAAGCCAAACGCATCAATAAGGTTACGGTTGTGATTCAATGAGCATCACCACCCGGCAACAACTGATTAGTCAACTTCAAACGCTTACAACCTTTACCCCGGAGGAGAAAATTTTTGCCGGACAATTTCTTGAGTTGCTTAGTGCTCCGCAATGCTATAGCCGCGAGCATCTGCCCGGCCACATTACCGGATCGGCATGGATAGTAAATAAACCGAAAGACAAAGTACTGTTGGTTCATCATGCCAAGCTAAACCGCTGGCTTCAGCCGGGTGGCCATGCGGATGGTGATGAGAATGTTCTGCAAGTTGCCCTCCGAGAAGCAACAGAAGAAACAGGATTAACCAACCTTACCCTGCTTTACGATGGACTTTTTGATCTTGACATTCATCCCATTCCCGAAAGGAAAGACTTTCCGGAACACCTGCACTACGACATCCGGTTTGCCTTTCAGGCCGATGATCGGCTGCCACTAACGGTGTCTTCTGAGTCGTACCAGGTGGCTTGGGTGCCCCTTAATGACATAGCCTTGTTCACAAAAGGCAATGTTTCCATCCAGCGCATGGCTGAAAAAACAACCCGGTTAGCGTGAACCTATCAGCACAAGGCCAAAAGCGATAACTACCATCCAGAATTTATAGGCAACAAGTGCCGGTATAACCACCCACTGCATTTGCATCATTACCGCCAGCAATACTACCAGTACCGCAATGCCCTTTACAATTGATCGTGTCCGGTTGCTCATAGTTTGAATCGTTTGAATTTGAAAGCTAAAACATTCTGAGAAGAATTAATAGCGAAATAAGCTCAATACCATTCCTCGATACGGAATGCAGGCTCCCAATCTGAATTGGGTTCAAAATATTTCCAGAGTATCCGTGAAATATCGCGAATCAACACATACCCTTCATTGTCGGGTTTCCAACTTTCATCGTGCTGATTTTTGGTAATGACACAAAAAACATAATCGCCATGCGGTGCATTCACCAGCACTACTTCCGACCGGGATTTGTTTACCGCACCTTGCTTGGAGGCGGTCTGTACGTAAGGCGGAATTTGTGACAGCGCTTCGCTGTCCCAATAAATCCGGGTGAGGTTTCTGTAAATGCGCTCACTTGCCCGTTTACTAATCACCTGGCCATTGCGGATCAGCGCCAGGAGTTCGGCCATTTCACGGGGAGTGGTTTGTCCCCAGCCATACCTTGATCGGTCTTCTTCCCGACCCGGAGTGCGCGAATTCACCCGGGTGTGTAAAAATCCGTGTTCGTTCAGCCAGGTGTTAATGGCCGTTCCGGTACCGGCTAACTGCTGGCACCAAAGGCTGGCGGTATTATCGCTGGTGGTAACCATCAGCATCAGCACCTTGCTCAATGAAATTTTCTCGCCATCCTTAAAGGATCCCAAAATATCTTCTCCAGCATAGAGCAACGAATCTTTGTAAACCAGTTCAGCATGGTAATCCAGTTCGCCTTTTTCGATTTTGTCAAACATGCCGATAGTAATCGGAACCTTACTCATACGGGCAGTGGGAAACACGGTATCGGCTTGAATGGCTACGGTTTCACCCGTTTTAAGATTCTTAACGTAAATGCCCACATCTCCATGAAAGCCGGCTATCCTGGCCTGAAGTTGCTCAGTTAATGATTCCTTTTGCCGTTCTCCGCAATCCAGGAGTACGAAGCCCAGCACTAAAAAAATTCCATACCGTAAATAAATCATGTGTAAAACGTTCATTTAAAATCAATATGGTAAATAAATTTTAGTTTTGCTGGCTATGGCCGAAATAGGAACCGACATGAACAAAGCTGCAAGCCTTCTCAAACAAGGCGAGCTTGTTGCCGTACCCACCGAAACGGTTTACGGACTTGCGGGTAACGCGCTGGATGTGGAGGTTGTTGCCAAAATATTTGCCGTTAAGAACCGTCCGCAGTTCGACCCGCTTATCGTGCATGTTTCCTCGCTTCGCGAAGCAGAAAAATATGTTGCCAACATTCCAAAAAAAGCCGAGCGCTTAACACAACTCTTTTGGCCTGGTCCGCTTACCTTATTGCTTCCGAAAAAAGACGACTTAATACCACCCCTGGTAACATCGGGACTGGCTACCGTGGGCATCCGTTGTCCCGATCATCCACTTACACAAGAGTTGCTTGCCAACCTACCTTTTCCATTGGCGGCACCCAGCGCCAATCCATTCGGGTATGTGAGCCCCACCAGTCCGCAACATGTAAATGATCAACTGGGCGATCGGATCCGTTACATTCTGGATGGAGGTGTTTGCCCGATCGGCATTGAGTCGACTATCATAGGTTTTGACCACGACACAGTAATTGTTTACCGTCTTGGCGGACTAAGCTTAGAGCGTATTGAAGCCGTTGTTGGTAAAACTGAAGTTAAAGCGCACTCCACATCCAACCCATTGGCGCCCGGGCAACTGAAAAGTCATTATGCGCCCGGTAAAAAATTGATCCTCGGAAATGTTGAAGAGCTGCTTCAGCAATATCCGGCACATGCAGCCGGTATACTTACATTCACCCGCGATTTTCACACACCCCACCAGCGAATCTTGTCACCCTCCGGCATCCCGGAAGAAGCAGCCAAAAACCTGTTTCAATTTTTACGTGATTTCGACCGCATACCGGTGGATATTATTCTTGCCGAACTGCTTCCGGAAGAAGGGCTGGGTCGTGCCATTAACGACCGCCTGAAACGGGCTGCTGCGGCAGGTCATTCATCATCCGAAGTTTGAAAAAGCGCCTCTGTCGGTGTACTTTACACTGAATTTGATTACTTATGGAAGAGCGAAAAAAGAAAGTGCTGGTGCTTACCGGTGGCGGAGACTGCCCCGGGCTTAATGCGGTGATACGGGCCATTGCCAAACGAGCACGCAAAGAAAAAAGCTGGGAGGTGTATGGAAGCATTGAAGCCTTTAATGGCATTTTCAGCGAGCCCCAGCAAATTGTAAAACTAACCAGTCGTAAAACCGCAGGCATTCATGTAAAGGGAGGCACCATTCTTAAAACCACCAACAAATCCAATCCGCTGAAATTCCCAACGCTGCAAAAGGATGGTTCGGTAATAGAAACCGACCGGACAGACGAATTAATCAAGAAATTAAATGCAGCAGGTTTTGATGCCGTCATCAACATCGGTGGCGATGGTTCGCAAAAAATTTCTAAAGTATTGTCTGAGAAAGGATTAAACATCGTGGGCGTGCCCAAAACCATCGACAACGATTTGTTTGCCACCGACATGACCTTCGGTTTTCAAACAGCCGTGCAAATTGCAACCGATAGTTTTGATAAACTGGTTACCACAGCCGAGAGTCATCACCGGGTAATGATTATGGAGGTAATGGGGCGCGATGCCGGGTGGATTGCCGTGCATACCGCCATTGCGGGAGGTGCAGAAATCTGCCTGATTCCTGAAATACCTTACGCTATTGAAAAACTGGTGAGGCGAATTGAGGATCGGTACAAGCTTGGGAAAGGATTCGCCAACATTGTGATTGCCGAAGGTGCTAAGCCCAAAGACGGAACAATTGTAGCCCGTGGAGGTGAAAAAGGTTCGGAGCATGTACGTCTCGGTGGTGTGGCCTTTCAGCTTTCCAAACAATTAAAAGATGCCGGTTGCCGTGCCGAAATCCGCGAGACTGTATTGGGGCACATCCAACGAGGCGGTACACCAACCGCATTTGACCGTGTGTTGGCTTCCTTATTTGGGGTAAAAGCCATGGAACTGGTGATTCATGGCGAGTTTGGCAAAATGGTGGCCTTAAAAAATAACACCATCAGTTACGTTTCTTTCGAAGAAGCCACGCGCGAATATAATTTTGTAAACAAAGATTCCTTTTTGGTGAAAGCAGCTAAAGGGTT
>CAZOYJ010000143.1:0-9838 GCA_964583905.1 uncultured Roseivirgaceae bacterium | reverse complement strand
AAAGTTATTAAATGCAACCCTGCTGGCATTGGTTTTTGCTGGTCTGGCCTTATCGACACATGCGCAAAGTCCAAAAGGTAAAAGTGGCACATTTGCCCTTACCGGTGCAACCATTGAAACGGTAACACGCGGCACGATTCAAAACGGTACCGTAGTGATCAGCGATGGAAAGATAACGGCTGTTGGAACAAACGTTACCATCCCTCAGGGAGCCGAAGTAATCGACTGTAAGGGTAAGTTTATTTACCCCGGCATGATCGATGGTGGTTCTATTTTAGGTCTTTCAGAAGTGGGTTCTGATCCGCGTACGCAGGATTACAACGAAGTTGGAGATGTGGTGCCGCAAATGAAAGCGTTAACCGCTGTTAACCCGAATGCCGTAGCCATACCGGTTACCCGTGTGAGTGGTGTTACCACTTCATTGGTGGTGCCGTCAGGCGGATTGTTTACCGGTACAGCCTCATTAATTAACCTGCATGGGTATACACCCGATCAGATGTATGCCGGTTTTGATGCGGTAGTAATGAATTTTCCGGCTACAGGGCGCAGAGGTTTTTTTGACCGCAGATCGGAGGAAGATATCAAAAAGGCTGCTGAAAAGAGTTTATCTAAAATAAATGAAGTTTGGGAAAAGGCGGTGCAGTATCACAAGCTTGATTCGGCCAACAAAGGAAACGTTGAATACTATCCGCAGTTGGAAGCATTGCTTCCAGTAGTACGCGGGGAGCGTACGCTGATGATTGAGGTGAATGCTTCAAAGGATATTCAGGCTGCGTTGAAGTGGGTGTCTGAGAAGAAAATAAAGAAGGTAATCCTTTCGGGGGTGGCCGAAGGATGGCGCGTGGCCGATGAAATCGCGAAAGCAAAAATTCCGGTAATCACCGGACCGATACAGGCGCTGCCTACCCGCGATTACGACCGGTACGACCGGGCGTATGCCAATGCAGGAATGATGCAAAAAGCCGGGGTAACCGTAGCCATCAAAGCGGGCGATCGGAACATGAATTACCGCAACCTGCCGTATCATGCGGGCTTTGCTGCCGCCTATGGTATGGGGCGCGAGGAAGCGATTAAAGCCATCACTATTGTGCCGGCCCAGATTTTTGGAGTAGCCGATAAGTTGGGCTCAATCGAAACCGGAAAAAGCGCAACCTTGTTTGTGTGCGATGGCGACCCATTGGAAACCAAAACCCAGGTTTCGCATGTATTCATTGAAGGCTGGCAGATTCCGATGGTAAGCCGGCAGACAGAATTGTACGATGAATTTTTGGAGCGTGCACCGGGTGTGAAGAAATAATCCGCCCGAAGCCCCCAACGGAAAGCCAGCCTGATTTTAATCGGGCTGGCTTTTTTGTATTTTTAATCCTATGGGTAGTCAGCAACGATGGAATCAACTAAGCGCATTACGCATCCGCAGGATCAACATCGAGCGAACGATCAAGGACACTGTATTCATTTCTGCTGGTGTGATGGCCGCTGCCTTTGGATTGAAAGGATTTTTGCTTCCGAATAAATTTCTTGATGGTGGGGTAATGGGTATTTCGTTGCTCGTTAATGTTATGACCAACATCAGCCTCGCTTACCTGGTGTTTATCATTAACCTTCCCTTTGTGATTATCGCCTACACCCAGGTGTCGCGTAGGTTTGCGGCCAAAACCTTGCTGGCCATTTTTCTGCTCGCGGTTGTATTGCGGTTTCTTGAATTCCCGGTCATCACCACCGACAAATTATTAATCTCGGTGTTTGGCGGATTTTTTCTTGGCGCAGGGATAGGCCTGTCCATTCGCGGTGGCAGCGTGATTGATGGCACCGAAGTGTTGGCCATTTTCAGCAGCCGCAAAACTACACTCACCGTGGGTGATTTTATTTTGATTTTCAACATCATCATTTTTTCGGTAGCTGCGTATGTGATTAACATTGAAACTGCTCTTTACGCCATACTTACGTACCTGGTCGCCTCCAAAACAGTCGATTTTGTGGTGCACGGCATTGAAGAATACACCAGTGTGATGATCATTTCCGAGAAAAGCGATGAAATCAAGCGCGCCATCATTACGCGCATGGGTAGGGGCGTTACCATCTTAAAAGCCAAAGGGGGCTATGGGAAAACCGGGCACCGCACCAAAGATTACGATGTAATCTACACGGTGATCACCAGGCTCGAACTCCAGAAAATGAAAACCGAAATTGCCAAAATTGATGAGCACGCCTTTGTGGTGGAAAACAGCGTTAACGATATTAAAGGCGGCATGATTAAGAAAAGACCATTAGATGAAGACTGATAGGTTGAAGGAAAAATCAGGAACCAGGAGAAGCATATGAAAACAATTTTTACCCGTTTACATATTGTTGTGGGATGGCTTCTGGTTAATGACCTGTTAGCTCAAGCGCAAACCCCGACAACCTTGCGCGACCATATTCAAGGCGCATGGGGTTGCGGAAAGATTGAATATTCTCGTGCCGATCAGAAAATAAGTGATGGAGAGATGGGCGATTACCTGAAATTTACTTTTGAGCGGAATACGCTTTTCGTGAGTTATGCTCCCTTCGACAAAGGATTAAAAAAGCCAATCGTTTTCAAGGGCGAGGCATTCTATATCATTGATGAATACAAAGACCGCATCGAATACAGGGTAGATTCAATTGCCGCCAACCAGATGCGCGTGAGTACAACCCTGGAGAGCGGTGTGGTACAACACTATCATTTTCGGAAAATTGAAGGTAACCTTCAGGGGCAGGAAGCAATGCAACACCATTACCCAATAACCCTGGAAATACACAACATCAACAACAAGTATACCCGACCCAGCCCTCTGGCTACACCCGGCAAACTGTACCGCTACACCATTACACGCGATCCGAAAAATTACCACCTGTGCCCGGTGTTCCAAGCTCCGGGTTCGCAAACGTTAGGTGGATATGTGCTTTCACGATTTGATGATGAGTTGGTGCGTGAAAGCACAGGCGCCTACAGTGAAGTGGTGATACAGGTGGATGTAACAAAAAACTCAGGCACTCAAATTAAACTAATAAGAGGCTCAACATTTACTATGAACGGTCACATTTTTGATATTTTTTTAAAATCAGCTCGTTACTGGGGATTGCCGGAGGGCAATCAGGAAGCGTATACGATGACGTTCAGTATTTTTGTTGTTAATATGAGTCGGAACTAAAAGGTACAAGTGTAACGATGAAAATTATACGAGAAAAGAAGTGGTTAGTAGGTTGTTTCCTGATCGTGTTATTGATTACTGGGTTGGCCACACAATTTCAGTTTGGTGAAGTAACACTTCAGTTTCACGACAGCTACCTCGTTATGCATGCGCTGTACGCTATCCTGTATGGTACGGTGTTGTTGTATACTGTAATAAACCTGTACCGGCTTTTGGATCTGGTCACCACCCGGTATCTGATTTTGGCCTTGATCGTTGCCCTTGTGGTGCCCATTATCATTTTATTTGGAGTCTTAATGGTGTACACGAGTTTGCAAAGCCTGCAAGTGTATACGATTTTATATCCAACCGCCTCGCAGTACGGGCACCTGATACCCATGGCCGGAGTTGGACTGGTTGTGTTTGGATTGATCTGGGTTGAAATAAAAATGATCAAGCGCCTGCAAGCTTCACTGAAATAGGTATCTTGTTAATGGTAAATCAATGAACCCATGAAAAAACTAAATCACGCCATCAGTTGGTTTGAAATCCCGGTAACCGATATGGCACGCGCAAAAAAGTTTTACGAAACAATCTTCGGTTTCAACCTGATCGATCTGGAGATTGGTGATGGTCTGAAAATGGCCATGTTTCCCACCGAAGAAGGCACCATTGGAGGGGCGCTCAACAAGCACCCCGACTTTTACAAGCCTTCGCAGGAAGGAGCCTTGGTGTACCTCAATGCCAGTCCGGATTTGCAAGACGTATTGTCCAAAGTAGAAGGCGCAGGCGGTAAAATAATTGTACACAAAACTCAGATTTCTCCCGAATACGGATACATGGCCGTGTTCAACGATTGTGAAGGAAATCGCGTAGCCTTGCATTCAATTTCCTGATAATACCGGTATTCGATCTTACCCACTCACTCATACCGCAAGGTATTGGCTGGATTAGTCATTGCAGCTTTTATGGTTTGTGAACTTACGGTAAGCAAGGCAAGGATAACTGCTGAAAAAGCAGCCAGCATAAACAACCACACATTTATTTCAATCCGGTAGGCAAAACCATCCAGCCATTTATCCATAAAATACCATGCAACCGGCCAGGCTATCAGGTTCGCCACGATAACCAACATAATAATTTCGCGCGACAGCAATGTAAGTACACTGGTAATCGAAGCGCCCAATACTTTTCGAATGCCGATTTCTTTAATGCGCTGAAGCGTATTAAACGTGGCCAATCCAAATAACCCGAGGCACGCGATAAAAATGGCGAGCAAGGCAAAGCCGGTAAACAGCTGACTTTGCTTGGTTTCGCTTTCGTACAGGTTTTTATAGCGTTCACTCATAAAGGTGAATTCAAAAATCCGGTCAGGTAAAAATTCACGCCAAACTTTTTCTACCTGGTCAAGACCTTCGCGGAAATTTGATCCGGCAAGTTGTACCGAAAGGTTGTTGTAACTCGGCTGACGGATGAAAAATACAATCGGGTTGATGGCCTGGTGCAGCGATTCAAAATGAAAATCTTTTACAATGCCGATGATCTTGCCCTTAATGCCGCCATAACTGAATTCTTCATCCACCAGCGAAGCCGGGTCAGCAACGCCCATGGCCCGAACGGCTGCTTCGTTCAACACATACCCCAACGAATCATCCGAACGAACCGATTTCGAAAAATTTCTTCCGGCCACAAACGGAATCGAGTAGGCATCGAAAAAAGTATGATCCACGCGGATAAAGGCAAGGCGTACGCCTACATTTTGCAACGAGTCGCCCTTGCGCATTTGTGCGCCCATGGAATCCAGCAACCTTCCGGTAGGAATGCGCGAAGAGCGGCCCACATTTTTAACTGCGTTGTTCTTGGTGAGTTCATTGTAAAAAGCATCATAGCCATTGTTTAGTTGCGCGTAATAGGGCAGCGTAATAACCTGGTCTTTCGCATAGCCCAGGTCTTTATTGTTCAGGAATTGAAGTTGGTTGAAGATGATCCCGGTAGCAATTATCAGTACAATGGAAATAGCGAATTGGACCACCACCAACGCTTTGCGCAAAATGGCCTTGCCCGCACTTTGATGTCCTTTTAAAATCACGGCCGGCTTAAAGGAGGAGATCACAAAAGCCGGGTATAACCCAGCCAGTAACCCAACCACCACCGCACCACCCATCATCATTAAAATCAGCACACCCTGATCGGCCAGGTTAATCGACTTTCCGGTAAAGGCATTCAGCCAGTTCAATCCGAAATACCCGAACACCAGCGCAATGGCGCAACCGAACAACGCAATTAACACCGACTCGCTGAGGTATTGCCGGATAAGCTGCGTCTTAAATGCGCCTGCCACTTTTCGGATGCCCACTTCTTTAGCACGCTTGGTGGCCTGGGCGGTACTGAGGTTGATAAAGTTAAAGGAGGCAATCAGGATTATAAACAACCCGATGACACCCATCAGGTAAACGTTGTTGATGTTTCCGGGCGGTTCGAGTTCATCATCCAGGTGCGAGTGAAGATGGATGTCGGTTATTTTTTGCAATTGCAGGCTGGTGACTTTTGAAGCTTTGAAATCGGTATTGTCGGGATTCATACCCCGCACATGAGCACCGAAATGACGATCAAGAAAGTCGGGGAACTTTGCTTCGAGCGATTGAGCATCTTCACCCGCTTTTAGTAGGAGGTAAGTACCAAAGGCGTTATTGCCCCAGTTCGTTTCAAGAGCTCGTCTGCCGTAAATAGTGGAGTCGTTAAGTGTGCTAAAAGCAATTAGTATGTCGGGATGAAAATGGGTTTGTGGTTTAAAGGATTTAAAAACACCTGTTACTTGTATCGGGAAACCAAAAAGCTCAAGCGTTTTTCCTTGAACCTGGGTAGTGCCAAAATATTTTTCGGCCATGGCTTCTGATAATACCATGGTACCTGGTTTTTCAAGGGCAGTTGCCTTATTGCCTTGCGTCAGGGTTACATCAAGGATAGTAAAGATTTCAGGTTCGGTAATGAAGATGTTTCGTTCTCTGAAAGATTTGTCTTCTTTTCCTTCTTCCCGAAGCGTTACCGTAGTATTGAGCGGCAACATGCGAAAGAGGTTCTCGATTTCCGGAAAGTCGTTGCGCATCAACATCCCGATGGGTGGGGCAACATTGGCAAGGCGCAGGCTTGCATTTCCATCCTGATCGTAAAAGTACCGGGTAACGCGGTAAATCCGGTCGGCTGAGGGGTGGTGTTTGTCGTAGCTAACTTCATCGGCTAAATAAAATACAATCAGCAACGCACTGGTTAGCGCCAGGGCAAGCCCGGAAATATTGATGAAGGAGGTAAGCTTGTTGCGGAAAATGGACCGCAGGGCAACTTTAAAGTAGTTAAGCAGCATAAGTTATAGTATTACTCCTGATTTTTGATTTGGTTACGGAAAAGACTGCTAATGTTACGGAAGGTTGCATTTCAAGGCGGATGGGTCTTAACCGTAAACGATTGTGGGGCATTATTTGGTTAACCGGATTTAGTCATTAACAGAAGTTATTACTCTTAGCGAATGTGCATACCCAAATCCGGGTATTTTTTGATTTAAAAAGGTAAAAGATCCCTGTAAAAATTTCTCCCGTGACAATAAATTGTATATTTCGCACAGTCGAACCTAAACAAAAATTATTCATGAGAAAATTATTTTTACTTTCGGTGCTCGCACTGATGTTGAGCAGTTGCACTAAGACACTTTACCTGGGAAGAGCACCCCAGACCCACTTCTCTTTTCCGAATGCGAATGTTACACCCTTAAATAAAGTAACAGGGGACGCAACCAAGGTAAAATTATTGATGCCACCGTTTATAAACTCAGAATTGGTTAATCAGGCCTATAATGATGCACTTAGTAAGGCTTCTGGCGCTGACGGGTTGATTAATGTGGATATTTATCAAAAGCAGACTTCACTTTACATAATTCATATCATGAAGTATTACGTTGAAGGAACTGCCGTGAAGCAGGAAATCGGGAAACAAGTTCTTAAGTGATCTCTAATCAGGTTCTTACCATTATCAAAATACAAATCTTATGAAATCAATCGCTAACAATATTTTATTTTTTGGAGTAGTTGTTTTTCTGTTAAGCAGCTGTGCCGTACGTGTTGGATCGGTTATCCCCAATTCACACTATGTTTACCCCAACAGTAACGTTACTCCGTTAGGCCATACCTATTCAGAAATTAAAAAGACTGGTGTAATTATCCCGCCAGCGTTCAAAGCGCGGGATGTTGACCAATTATACAATACGGCACTGAGCAGGCATTCGGGTGCGGATGTGATTATTGATTACAGTGTTGACACGAAGATCACCTCATTCTTTATTTTCCATTTTCTTAAAACGACTCTTGTTGGAACGGCCGCTAAAATGGAAGTAGGTAAACAGGACATTGGTCAATAGAATTCACTGGATTTATTCTGGTCATGCAACACTAGGTTAACCCGAAATGCGAAATTCACAATTTCTTGTGCTATTTATGATTGTGGCCTCATTTTATGGGTATGGTCAACGCAATAAAAATATATATCCCAAGGCAAGTCCTGATGCTACTATTTTGTTAGACTTAAGTTCAAATGTTCCGGAGACGACTTTTATTATTGACGGCAATGAAATTGTTACGGCCGAACGAGCAACTGTCCTGATCAGTAATAGACCGCATACCATTGAGGCCAAACCAAAGGGTTATATTTCTAAAAAGGACTACATACAACCCCCCTACATAAACAAACACACCAGTCTTCGCTTTACATTTTTGATAGAGGATAAAGAGGCCGGGGCGGTCATTACCCAAGGAGCAGGCCAATTGTTAAAACCACAGGGAAGTAGTGCATTCGATACTGTGCAGACCTCCTTGGGGAATATGTCCAGTGCAGGTTATCAAAATAAGTACGCACTTGTCATCGGCAATGCTGCCTATAAAGACGCACCATTGCGTAATCCGGTAAACGATGCTACCGTTCTGGCAAAAGAACTTAGTGAGTTGAATTTTGAGGTGATGGTATACCTCAACATCGACAAGGTTAAGATGAAGGAAGCTATCCGCGAGTTTGGAGATAAGATTACAAACAATAAGGGCGTAGCACTTTTTTACTTTGCCGGTCATGGGTTGCAGTCGAATGGAGCGAATTACCTCGTACCAATCAACGCCTCAATTGAAAGGGAATACGACATTGAAGACGAATGTATTAAAGCCGATATGGTGTTGCGAATGCTCGAGATTGTAGATAATCCAATGAACATAATTATTCTGGATGCCTGCAGGAATAACCCCTATTCAAAAGGCACCCGTTCATTGAACAGGGGTCTGGCACAGCCCGAAATTGCTCCGAAGGGTTCTATCATAGCATTCGCCACCGCGCCCGGAAAAACCGCTTCGGATGGTGAAGGTGACCACGGGCTATATACGCAAGAGTTGATTAAGGCATTACGCAAACCTAATTTATCCGTAGAACAGGTTTTTAAAGAGGTACGCATAAATGTGATTAACCAGTCAAAAAACACACAAACTCCTTGGGAAAACTCTTCCTTATTAGGAGATTTCTTTTTTCATAATTAAAATTTAATCAAACCATTTTAAATTCTATGCAAAAAATTTATGGAGCGCTCATGTTGTTGTTCGCCACAACCTTTATTTATGCTCAACAAAATACCGAAGATATAATTTACCTGAAATCCGGGCAGGTAGTGCGTGGTCAAATTACCGATCAAAGTTCTGATGAAGTAAAAGTGAAGGTGCTGGGACGTTATAACTTTGTATACCTGATGAGTGAAATAGATAAGATTGAAAAGGGAACGGCAACAACCAATACCACACCTCAAAAATATAAGTCTTCTCAACCCGTTTACCGTGAACCGAAACCGGTTGCTCCAAATGGTTATATGGGAAGAATTGAAGTTGGTTATGGACTTGGTACTGGCGATTTACCTATCGGTGTGGGTAAATTAAGTTTTGTCAACGGTTACCGATTTAATCCCAATTTTTCGCTAGGCCTGGGTATTGGTTTACGAATGTTTAATGAAAACGATCTGTATAGTTTGGATGTCAGTGATGAAACGTCCTATTCTTACCTGGAGATCGGTTCAGTGGTAATACCGGTTTTTCTGGACTTCCGGGCTAATTTTTCAACAGGTAATGCTGCACCTTTTATTGGGTTAGGTGTCGGCTATTCGCTTGATCCGGATTTTGGCAATTCAAGTATGTTTCTGTCTCCCAGTCTGGGGATAAAGTTCAAAACCTCCGAAAGAGCAGCGCTTCATGTCAGTGTATCGTTCGATCACCAGCAGGCAATGTTGTATACCTATGATTTTATTGAAGAATATAGCTACGAAAAGAAAATGGCGCTGCAAACCATTAGCTTTAATCTTGGATTTTCTTTCTAACTACGCTTAAAACAGGAACTGCGTTTACTGTCAATAATATCTGGGGGCCAGTTAAGTGCACTGCTCCCCAGATTTTTTTTTGACTGCATATGTAACCAAACGGTTACTTTCTCTATATTTGTAACCGAACGGTTACTTAAATAGAAAGAAAATGAGACGAGACGTTTTTCAGGCCATTGCTGATCCTACCCGCAGGGAAATCATTAACATGCTGGCTCACAAGTCGTTAAACCTCAATTCGGTGGCCGAAAACTTTGAGGTTAGCCGGCCGGCTATCTCCAAACACATTAAAATATTG
>CAZOYJ010000142.1:0-9873 GCA_964583905.1 uncultured Roseivirgaceae bacterium | reverse complement strand
ACTCAAATTCAAAATCCTCGGTGTCAAGCCCTTGGAGGAAAGTACCAGTTGCTGATGGCAGGAGTTTTCGTAAAACAAATTTATTACCATTAACATCTTTTTCTGCTACGCCAACATGAAGTATGGAGATACCATTAACGGGTAAGAGTTTATCAATCTCCACCTTTATTTTTAATAATTCAGGGTTTGAGGCATTATTAACAGTGCCCACACTTATGTTGTAGGGAGATGTGGAAAGCGACCGTTTATCTAATTCAGAGGTTACCCAATTCATCGATAAGAAACTTCCATTGCTGAATCCATCAATATAGCCACGGGGTATATATTGTGTATTATAGGGTATTCCATAATAAGCCGCACGAGCGGAAGGGTCTGGGCGGTTGGCTTGGTTTATTTCGTCATTATCATCCGGGAAGGCCAGATGGTATTGCAGTTTAACGGCTTCCGCGGAAGAAAAATTCTTGAAATTAGTGTTGTTGTCCCCAAAACTTGAATGAGTGAAATTTTCAACCAGAGAAAGTCGGTTTCTTTCTTCAATTTTCAGATTGGTAAAGGCGAAGCCGTCAAATTCTGTGTCGGCATTGCTTCCAAAAGCAATTCTAAAGCGGACATAACTCTTGTTTGGTATGTCATCCAGTTTGTGCTTTCCATTTAACCAGGCTTCCGGTAATTCATCAGGCGATTCAGATCCTACCCATAAATTACCTGACCATCCTACCTGGCTTACACCAACACTGCTTCCCACAGAAAAGCCTTGGGTGTTATACCAATTTTGGCCGGTTGTGGTATTGCCCAAAGCAGCCCATGTCTTTCCACCATCGATGGAGTACTCCAACACAACGCCATCCTGATTTTGGATTACCGTGTGAACGATGTAATCCAGAGAGATCACTGGCCGGGAAAAGTTAGTGATATCAAAGCATGGACTGTTCAGGTAAGATTGGTCATTTGATAAGTAAGGACCATCGGGATTTGTAATCCAAACTTCAGAAGCAGATTGAATTTTTTCTTTATTGTTTGTGGGAACTGCAAAATCCCAGGTTGAGTTCCGGATATTTTCAACTAACCAGTACCCTTTTCCATTATCCAGATCAGCCATAACGTAAGGATTTGATTCGTCATTGTTTTTCAGGTATTGGAGAATTGGAACTGTTTTGGTTGTATCTGTATAGCAATCGTTATTGAAATAGGCGCGGAGGGTTACATCATAACTTCCTAGCACATTGAATTGGTGCGAACGATCAACGGCTGTCAAGCGGGGGCTTGTGTCGCCATCTCCAAAATCCCATTCAAACGAATCTCCGTTGGAAATGGCATGGAATTCAGTAACGTCTCCATCACAGGTTTTATCAAAAGAAAAGTTAGCAGTTGGATTATTTGCGACCGGTATGATTTGGGTTAATGAATTTTTACAATCATCAGCAGCTGTTACGGTTAAGGTCAGCGGTTTATTTCCTGTGCTCGTATAGGTGTGTTCAACAGTCTGTCCTTGTGCAGTAAGCCCGTCACCGAAATCCCAATCCCAGGCAACGACACCATCCGGGCCGGTGAGCTGAAAGGTTCGGTTAATACAGGGTGGGGGTGGAGTAAATGATGCTTCGGGTGCAGGTTTAATAGTTACAGTAACTTCTACTGAATTGCTTTCACAGGCATCCTTAGTAGCTTGTGTCACATAAAAGACTTTTGCTGTAGGCAATTGACTAGACATTTTAGTATCAATCACTTCTCCTGTTGAGAACAAGCTTGTTAAAGAAGAATTATTATACCAATTTATTGTTGCTCCAGCAATACCAGAGGCCTCAGCAAGAACGGGACTTGGATAGAATTGGCAATAGGCAGTATCATTGGCAATGGGTGACTCAAGTTTTCCTTGAACAATAGTTTGTTTGGTCATTGATCCGGTACAACCCTTAATACTTGTGAATGAATAGGTTACATCTACGGGTACATTAACTGTTATTTGGACCGAAGTAGGATCAAAGAAGGCTGTGTTGTTATCAGTTCCGTTATCTGTAACCCCAAGTCCTGTAAAGCTCCCATCAATTGTTGAACCGATTAACGTAACCTGATTATCACTTTCGCAATAGGCAGGTTGAAGACCAATAAAGTCAACTGTAGGAAGGGGATTTATTGTTACATCTTGATAATTAACAGGGTACCAAAGGTCACACCCAATACCGGTACACCAGTCATATCGTACAAAATAGCCCACTTTATACAAATTAATGGTAGAGAGTCTGCTGTTAAGCAAAGTTATATTAGGTATGAATGAGGTTACCCTATACCAGTTCAGATCAACATAAGCACCAGCGAAACTTCCGGTAGCTGTAACCTGAATATCGAATGTATTTTGGGTAGCATTAGTTACCGGGTAAAACCCGTACAGGGGTTGATCAACACCGGTTACGAAACCATAAATTTCCATATAAGGCCTTGCTCCATTTAGAAATCCGTGGTTTGTACAGTGGATTGTTAAGGAGGTGCTGTTATTTGTGACATTTGTTACCTGAAGATAGTCATTCGGCAGGATAACATAGCCAAATGATCCATCCCAACTACCGGAAACTGTCATTATTATATCGAATGTATTTTCTGTAACGTTTGTAATGGGAAAGGTGCCATACACATACGCATAAGGAGTAGTACCATAGACATTAGGTCCACTAAAATTACCATAACCAAAATACATGGTATAACTAACTCCATCAATTAGTCCATGATTTGGAACCGTAATGGTAAAGGATGTGCCATTATTAACAACACCAGTTATAAATTTGTATCTCGGCACTTGAATAGAAAAAGCGGTTAGCCCACCTTCCTCAACAACCGTGGCATTTTGTGGTACAAATTGTTCGTTTACACTAATATTCTGGACAGTATTATCATCAGCGCAGTATTCGTTTGACAGACCAACAATTGCGCTGGGGAATACGGTAAGTGTTTTAGTCCTGGTGCTTTCGCAACCCTCAATAGGATCATTAAAGGTGAATGTAATATCATAATCGCCATCATTTAATATACTTGGATTAAATGTGTATCGATCGTCATTAATGGGACTTCCAATGAATCTAAAACTAATCCCAGGGCCCGTAAATGCTCCTTCATCAGTTGGCGTACCTATTGGCATTTCTCCATTTAAAATAATGGGCAGGCTTGAACTTGAGAAGGCAGTTGTCGCTGAATCAATTTGCGGTTCACCGGGAAATTCCTGTACAGTGAAGTTTGCCGATTGGGTAGCTGCTGTGGTTAATGTTCCTAGAGGCTTTGTATCATCGCAGCATCCTGCAATAACCCCAGTTCCTCCTCGTGTAATAACTCCGCTTGCGATACCACCAACATTTCTTACCTCAAACCCGGAAATGGTTACAACATCAATTTTATTTGTTCCTGATACCGAATACGTGAATTTGCCAATTGTATTGCCTAAAAATCCTGAGAAGGTCGCAGGCGTTAAGAAGTTGTTACCTGGAGTTGCTGTCATACTTGGAGTTACACCAGTCGTTTTGAATTCCCATCCCGAAGGCAGGACAATTAAAAACGTCAGGCCGGTTCCGGCTCCAAAATCAGCCGCACTGCTTTCAGTCATGACTATGTTCGGTAGCGGAGTGTAAAAATCAGCGTTACCCACTTTACAGACAGCAAGATCGCCAGGGGTGGTTATGGTGATACCCGCACTTTGAATAACAACGGTAACGGTAGTTTCTTCGGCAATAGATGCCGCTGTAAGTCCGCCACCGGTTGCACCTAAATCATAAGTATCTGATTTATTGATTGTGAGGTTAGCATAGGTATGCATACCGTTCAATAAGGCTTGAGCACCTCCACCGGTAAATGTAACACTTGCACTGGGTGTTATATTAAGAGTAACGGAGGCAGTATTATCCAGGTCAATGTTATAGTCTTCATCAACTGCAGCTACCGTGGCACTAAATATTGAACCATCCTGGGGAGCGATATTGGCAAAGATTGGTCCTGTAAATATTGGATTTATTGGAGGAAGATTAGCGGGATCAACAAATACGAGCCTGGTGGCAACTACTGTTATATTGTTTATTGTAGCTCCTGCACCTGTTGTAGCTCCTGTAAGTGGCGTAGCGGAAAGCTGTGAACCATTCGGATCAACAGTTGCCGCTGTAACGGCAACAACGTGGGTATTGTTATCAGGATTCGTAGGAAAAACAGCCTTGAAGGTAGTCCGGATTGTAAAGTATGCTTCTGCTCCATCCGCAGCAACCAATGCCTGCGAAAGCGTACCAGCACCAACACTAAATGTCAGGGTTCCTGCGCCAACCGATTGTTCGCCAACTTTAACATTGGCGTTGCTAATGGAAGTGCCATAAAAAACAGCAACGGTTTCCAAATCCTGCGGATTGCTGATTGTGATGGTAAATGAAGTAACTTTCGTGTCCTGTGAGTCGCTGTCGGCTGAGCCGCCACCATCCCGGATTCTGAAATTTGCCAGACTTGTACTGTTGGGTGTTGCACCCCAGGTCAGTCCGGAGGTTGCTGTTTGTGTACTGTAAATTGCAAAATTGATGGGTGAAGTAGTTCCGGCTGTTGTGTGGATGGCAATGGTTGAAGCTTGAGATGCCTGAAAACTGTAGGTAGTGCAGTTGAATGAATTGGTTCCCACACTTCCCTGGTTAACGGTGATGTCTGCAGAAGATAAGGAGGGTGTTAGAGTTGAAGGAACGGTGGTGGAGTTGACACCGCCATTGACACTCACCACCAGGAAAAGATTTTTGACTGTTGAAATATCAATGGCCGATGTCGGAACCAGGTCAACATAATAAGGACCAGTCCCCGAAACCGTGGATGAGGATAAGGCTACACTTGAATTATCTCCCGTTGTGGCAAAACTGTTATCGGTGGATTGGATTAGGCCGTAGGCCGTAAACTTGCCGGCCGGATCGGTATCAAACGCGACTTTTATCGAGGAAACGGTTTGACTGCCATTCGAAACCAGTGAGAAGCCAAGGATGGCATTCTGGCTGGTTGATCCAGTCGTTCCTGCAATTAAAGGAGATGCAGCGATCCCGGTTGTTAATTGAGTCAACGTTGCTGTGAGTGGAGCAAATGAATAATTAGTACCGGTTGCTGAGCCACTAACGGTACCTGTACCCACCGTTACGTTGGCGGATCCGAGTGAAGCTTGTATGGCAGGTGTTGCCCCTGTAACGGAAGGATCAACATCGGCTACCAGGAAATAATTATTGGCAACCGTTGTTATGCTTTCGTTGAGCCCTGTAATGCCTACCTGTGAACCGGTAGGAGTAAAGGTCAGCGATCCAATAGTTGTGTTATTCCCAGTAGTGGCAAAATCTGCATCGGTTGACCGAACCAGCGACCAATTAGAGAGTTTTCCAGCCGGGTCTGAAGATAGCTGAACATTAATAACGGTTACGGTCTGGTTGTCGGTTGAGGTTAATGAAAACCCAAAAACGGCCTTACCTGTTGCCGTTGCTACCAGTGGTGAAGTGGCCACATTATTACCACCTGCATTCAATGAGCCGATTGTTGTATTAAGAGGTTGAAATGAATAATTGGTGCCGGTTGCCGAACCGCTAACAGTCCCTGCATTCACGGTTACATTAGCTGATCCGAGAGATGCCTGAATTGCCGGGGTGGCCCCTGTAACGCCCGGATCCACGTTGGCTACAAGGAAATAGTTTTTCGCAACTGTCGTGATACTTTCATTTAGCCCGGTTATGGCAACCTGAGTGGCCGATGGGGTAAAGGTTAGACTGCCGATGGTGGTATTATCGCCTGTGGTTGCAAAATCGGCATCCGTTGAACGCACCAATGACCAACCCGTAAGTTTACCTGCCGGATCAGATGAAAACTGAACATTAATAACGGTAACGGTTTGATTATCGGTTGAAGTCAAAGAAAAACCAAAGACTGCCTTGCCGGTTGCACCGGCTGTCAGCGGTGATGTAGCTACGTTATTGGCACCTGCATTTAACGAACCGATGGTAGTATTAAGCGTTTGGAAAGAATAGTTTGTGCCGGTTGCCGAACCGCTAACGGCACCTGCATCAACCGTTACATTGGCTGCCCCTAATGAAGCCTGTATAGCGGGAGTTGCGCCTGTAACACCCGGGTCCACATCGGCTACAAGGAAATAATTTTTAGTTGTCGATGTAATGCTTTCGCTTAACCCTGTAATGCTGACCTGGCTTGCCGAGGGTGTAAAGGTTAAACTTCCAATCGTAGTATTGTCGCCTGTGGTGGCAAAGTCCGCATCGGTTGAGCGGACAAGCGACCAGTTGGAAAGTTTACCGGATGGCGTTGAGGAAAGTTGTACATTAATTACGGAAACCGTCTGGGTCCCACCCGATGTCAATGAAAATCCAAAAACTGCCTTGCCTGTTGTGCCGGCAATCAGCGGTGAAGTGGCAACGTTATTGGCACCGGCATTTAAGGAACCGATAACCGTGGTAAGAAAACTGTAATTAGTTCCGGTGGCTGATTCCGAAACCACACCCTGGTTAACGGTTACATTCGATGAACCTAAAGAAGCCTGAATGGTGCCAGTTGGGGCAGCGGCAACGTCAACCACAAGAAAATAATTTTTAGCCGTTGAGACATCCTCATTTAACCCAGTAATAGCCACTTGGGTTGCAGAGGGTGTAAAGGTCAATGAACCAATGGTAACATTATCACCGGCAGAACCAAAATCAGCATCTCCGGATCGAACCAACGTATAGTTGGAATATCTACCGGTCGGATCACTTGAGAATTGGATGTTAACGGCTGTAACGGTTTGGCTGCCGTTAGATGAAAGGGAGAATCCAAAAATTGCCTGGCCGGTTGAGCCACCAACAAGTGGCGAAATTGCAACATTATTCGCGCCTGCATTTAACGAACCAATAGTTGTTGTTAATGGTGTAAAACTGTAATTAGTGCCAGTGGAAGAGCCAGAAACGGTGTTATTGTTTACGGTTACATTCCCACTGGTTAGCGATGCTTGCATAGTGGCTGAACCAGAAACATTCGGGTGAACATTTACAACCACAAAATAATTTTCGGTTGTCGCACCACTTGCGCCACCCCAATTTGTCAGCGGGGCTCCGCTGAACGTAATGGATGATGCACCGAAAGTGCCGGTAGCTACTTGGGTTTCTGATCCAATTCCATCAAAGGTTCCATCCGTTGAACGATAAAGCCTGGCATCTGTCCAAACGTTGGTCGGGTCTTGAGAAAGTGTAATAACTATTTGACTAACGCTGTTAGTGCCGCCTCCGGCTTTGGCCAGTGAGAAACCTAATATGGCGTGATCATTTGTTGCAGCTATTAGAGGTGAAGCCGATACTCCTCCTGTTAAACCTGCTATTGTAACATTTTGCGCATAGCTTGTCATGCTAAGAAAAATCATCGATAGCCCCACAAGAAGCCTGAACAACGAAGTGTTAATTGTATCGGATAAGTACATGTTCCTCATAACTTTCAATTTTTCAATTCACCGTTTTTGTCTGTCTTGATCAGGAAAATAGATTCAACGTTTTCGATCACGTTGGTGCCGCAGATGAGCAGACCACCATCGGCTGTTTCGCGGATGGCTACCACATGTTCTTCACCTTTTCCACCCATGGTTTTCTTCCAAATGATGTTACCCTGAACGTCTACTTTAATCAGCAACAGGTCATCGGTTTTCTGGGTGTTCCCGGTAACATAATGCCCGGCCAGCACAAACCCGCCATCGCTGGTAGCGGTGATGGCCGTACCAAAGTCGTCTACATCTTCAGGGCGGACTTGATCTCTATCACTCCATCCTATGGCCTCAGCCCTGTTGGCATCGTAAAGCTTAATGGATGATTCGATAATGTTCCCGGCCGGATCGGTGCGAAAAAAGAACATGTTGGCATTTGCCTGGTTGGTTTGCGCCCGGGTGCCCACTACGCCATATCCAAAGGAAGGATGATGGGCCGGTTGAATGTCGAAAGGCCGGAAGGAGCGGCCGGCTTCATTTTGCCCCAGCAAACTATAGTTAGTAAATACCGAGTTTTCTTCAACATACGGAACGCTGACGTACGATTCGTCTGTGCTGATGGTTTCCTGCGAAATGGCGCTGGCCCAAATAACGGAGTTGTTGGCGTAATGAACTGATTTAGAATTTTTGTAATTGCGGTTGATCAGATCAAATTTTTGCGACCAGGCGGCTGTTGCCAATGAAGCGGCATTCGTAAACGTTTCAACGTAGGGGCGCTCAAGCCCGTCAGGGTTTTCATAGGTGCCCAGTACCACGATTTTATCACCCGAAAGGGTAAGCGAAACACCTCTGTACCGGATTACCGGATCGGCTTTGTGGTACCGGCTTAATTCGGTAAGGTTGCTTTGAAGGTGAAGAATGCGTGTTTTCGTAACGCCTCCCAGGGTAAGGGCATTGGTGCTGCCCACCACTAAATACTGATCGGCATTATTAAGTTTTTTAATGGCATCGCCTCGCCCGCCTTTATAGTATTCTTTTGCAGTCAGGTTCCCCTCCAGGTCGGTTTTGATCACCACGGTAAGTATGCTGTCGCGTGTGGTACGGATGTACTCCGGGTCGGGCATGTTGGCCACTATCAAAATGGCATCGGCCGTTACCTCAACGGAAGCTGCCCGCAGATCAGTAACCCCGTTAAACGTTTTGATGAACGTTTGCCGGGTGGTGCGATCGGCATCCATCAGGTTGTTGCAGGAACTGGCGAGAATGATGAGTATGCTGAAGCGTAAAAGTCTTTTCATTTTCTATTCGTCAGTTTTTTAGGATTGAACTTATTGAACACAAAGCCGAATGATCCGGACAACATTGAAAGGTTATATACCGGGTCAACATAGCCGTAATCGAAAGCCAGAAACTGGTTGTTGAGGGCAGTTTCGGGCGAGCTAACGTTGGTTAACCCGTGTGTATACCGGATTTCAATTACCAGATAGCCCGGGCCCATCGGAAATTTCACACCGCCTGCCACTATCCCGCTCAGGTTAAGCTTTTCACGTTGCGGCCCAAGGTCTTCATTTTTTTCAGGCACAAAGGAAGTAGCCTTTACCTTTTGCGCGGCAAGGCTACTGCTCAACAGGTAATCGGCCGAAAATCCCAACGCCACATAGGGTTCGAATTTCTGGTTTTCCCGGTGCATAACCTTATACTGTAACAAGACCGGCAACGCCAGGCGATTATGGGTTTCGATGCCTTCAAACTCATTGGGTGGCGTGGGGTTGTTGGGATCTTCGTTCGGGCTTAAGGGCGTTTCTTTCTGATCAATTTCAAATTTGTTTTGCAGGTATAGCAATTCGGCATGAAGTGTCCAGCGGTCTTCCTTTTTGAAAAGGGTAAGTGGCAAGTCGAAGCTGGCCCCAATTTGCAATGGTGATACCAGGTACTTGTATTCGCTGTCGCTGCCCAGTTCGCTTGCCGTGATTCGTTCTTTAACGTTAGGACGCGAAAAATTTCCGCCCACGGTAAGCCCAATGCGGAAAATCGGATCTTCGCGGAAGCTGTTGTACAGGGCCACAAATTCGGCCGGATCCACAGCGGGGTTAGGTTTGTAGTAGGGATCTGTTTTCTTCAGGTTTAACATGGCCTGATCGGCTTTCTGCGGTTCCTCAAGGTAGATGTAGCTAAGGGCTAAAATTTTATATGCCTCCACGCGGAGTTGCTTTTGCTCTTTACGGAACCCACCTTCTTCTGCAGGTCTTAAACACCCTTCCAGTTGACGCTCAATCTCATGCAATCTTCCTTGTTCGTAAGTTGCGCGGGCAAGCCGTAGTGTTTGGGCGCAATCCTGGCCGAAAATAGGAGAGATTACAGTGATCAGGAAAAAGATAACTAAAAGTCGCTTCATAGTACTGGATTAATTAGTCCCTTTAAGGTTTTTACAGGTTTTTTCG
>CAZOYJ010000141.1:9675-9963 GCA_964583905.1 uncultured Roseivirgaceae bacterium | reverse complement strand
ATGTTTTCGTGGATGGTGATGAGGATATCCTTACAAATTCAATGTGCCGGGTGTCCATTGTTTAATTCGACCGTATAATGAAGGTAATCTTACCGGTTGATATAGCGGGTACATTCGCACCTGTTTTACTGAACGTCAGCTTCTCGATTTCCTTCCGGCAGATGTTTTCTGCCTCCAGGCTCACGCTGCGCTCAAGTGTTTTAATGGAGATGATATCGCCTGAGTCATCTACCTTGATTTCAAAAACAACTCTTCAATAGAATTAATTTGGATTAATATTTCAGGGAA
>CAZOYJ010000141.1:0-9665 GCA_964583905.1 uncultured Roseivirgaceae bacterium | reverse complement strand
AACTCTTCCTGTTTCGTTATTCGGAACGTTAGGCTTGGGAATATGATCCCAATTCCATCCCGCCAAATCCAACCCGGCTCCGCTTGAGCCACCGCCTTGCTTGCCATACAATGCATCCGCATCAAGTTTGCCTTTCGGATCGCCCTTATCACCGGTTTTTCCGGGATCATCTCCGTGGCTAACCGGCTTGCCCTCTTTGTCGGTGGTGGTGGTTTTATCGGCTGTTGTGGTTGACGTACTCTTTTGTGTAGTAACGGTTTCCTTAGGCTTGGTTTCGGTCTTTACCGGTTCTTTCGGAGCTTCTTTTTTCTCAACCGGTTTGGGGTCTACTTTTTTCTCTTCCTTAACCGTTACCGGGCTTTCCACTTTCGAAACCACCGGCTGCTCGGCCGGCTTAGTTTCCTGCGGTTTCACTTCTTCAACAACGGGCTTGTCTTCATCCTGAACTTCATCGCTCTTTATTTGTGTAGCCTCATCCTGCGCAGGTTGTTCAGCGCCCGAAGGCGTTTCCGGTTGTACCGGTCCACCGCCCTGGTTATCCAATCCAAAATTCAATTCAATGCCGTATTCAGGCAGTGGCGGATCGGGGGCGCGCCAGGCAATGGCAAACAGGAACAGCAGAAACAGCACCGCATGTACACCAAGGGTGGTAACCAGTGCAATCCGCTTGTTCTTATTTTCCTGTTGTTCCGTCATACCCTCAACTTTATTTCGGCTTCGTAGCGGCAATTACTTTGGCTTCCAGCGAGGTGGCTATCCCGGTTACATACATAGCTTCACCCCACGAAACATCTTTATCGATGTGCAACACCACCGAACCGCCTTTGGTGGTCAATTTGCTCTTCAACTCCCCTTCCAGCAGGTTCTTCGAGATTTTCTTTTCATTAACATAATATTCCAGGTTTTTGGTCACCGTTACCGAAACTTTTTGCATTTCGATGGTGCTTGTTTTTGCACTGGGCAGGTTTACCGGCAAACCCGAAGGCGTTACAAAGCTGGAGGTGAGCATAAAAAACACCAGCAATAAAAAAATCAGGTCCGTCATGGACGACATGCTGAACATGGGCTCAACCTTGTTTTTAGAACTGAGTTTCATCGCGGTTCCTGTAATAAGTCAACGAAATCGATGGAAGTATATTCCATTTTGTGAATTACTTTCTGTACCCGCGACACCAAATAATTGTAGGCGAGGTACGCAACAATGCCCACCACCAAACCGGCTACCGTAGTAACCATGGCGGTATAAATGCCATCCGACAATAACTTCGGACTAACCGATCCTTCCTGTTGGGAGATGGCAATAAACGCCCGGATCATGCCCATTACTGTTCCGAGAAAACCCATCATGGGGGCCGCACCGGAAATGGTGGCTAACGTAGAAAGGTTTTTTTCCAACTTAAAGATTTCAATCTTGGCCACGTTTTCAATAGAGGCTTCAATGTTCTTTAACGGACTTCCGATCCGGGAAATTCCCTTCTCGATCATGCGGGCAATGGGCGAGTCGGTTTGCGAGCACAAAAGTTTGGCTCCGTTGATGTCGCCTTTCAACACTTGTTCTTTCACCCGGTGCATAAAAGGGTTTGGATCCTGGTTGGCTTTGTTGATGGTCAGGAAGCGCTCAAAGAAAATGTAAATGGCCACAAAGGAAAGCAGTAAGATGGGAATCATCATAAAGCCACCCCGCAGAGCCAGGTCAATTACCGATAAGGTCTGATCCACCGACTCCACAGCCGGTGTATCCGTCACGATTTGCAATAACATCATGCAATAAGATGGATAAGGTTCAATTAAAAAATGTCTACAACTTGGAAAAAATCAATACTTCAACACCCACAGGGCATCGCCATATTCAGCTTTTAATGCATCGGCTTTTGCCTGAGCATCCACAAACGAGTCGCCTTCTGCAATGGTTATCCGTGAAACTTTGTGTTTCCCATAAGGCGGAATAATCTTTGAACTTACTCCTTTAGCACCCAATTTCTTAGCATAATCCATTAACAAGTCACTATCAATGGCACTGGCAATCACCACATAGTAACGCCCGGTTCTGGCACTTAGTGTTTCAATGGTTCCTGCGGGTGGGTTTTTAATCGCTTCCAATGAATCCAACCTGCGCTTCTCAGCAGCCTGCCTTTGTAACCGAAGCCGGTTCTCTTCTTCATCCTTGGCTTTTTGCGCAGCAGCACGTTGTTCCGCTTCAATCCGGGCTTTTTCTGCTTCGGCTTTTTGACTGGGTTGATAGATAACCAAATACCAGGTGGCTGCCAGGGCAACCAGAATAACAACCAGGATGCCTATGATTTTGGGCCAGATGGAAGCTTCTTCTTCCTCATAGGGCCTATAGTGGTATGTTGACTCCTCTTCAGTGGGTTGAGTTTCTTCTTTATACGGCTGGGGTTCATAAGAAGACTCAACTTCAGCGGGTTCTTCAGTTGGTTCTTCAACGGGTTCTTCTTTCTTTTGGATCGGCTGGTATTCAATTTCAGGAAGACCGAACGAATCGTCTGAATCGCTATTCAGATTTTCGTCCTTTTGATCGTCTTCGTTTTGATCGTCTCGCTTTGCCATGAGGTTAGAGTTAGTACCATACAAAATTAAACGAATTTTCGAGGCCTACAAACCGCGTAACGTTCACTATCCTCATCAGAAACTCCAGGTGATTCCACCCATCACCTGAAACCTGCGCACCGGATAATTCAGGTATACCTGGTAGGCATTGGAAGTGATGTTGTTGAAGTCGAGGAAGACAGAAAATGTTTCGGATATAAAATATTCGGTTCGAAAATTCAGATCAAATGCCGGATCAAGCTTAATGGTTTGCAGTGTTATCGGATCGCGTGCCCGGATGTTGCCCAGGGCAATCACATCGGTGCTCACTATAATTTTATCCTGCAAACTATACGAGCCCGAAATGTTCAACCGGTATCCCGGACGATGCCAGGCTTCGGCCAGGTTATCGGTGCTGTAGGAGTAATGATCTCCGCGAATAACCAGTTTGGTGCGGGTATCAAAAGTCATGGACAGTGAAGCAAACAAATTGGTGCGCTTGGTGGCGCCATCATCGTACACCACATCAAACTTCGATTGATCTTCCGTGCTGTTAACAAAGAAGTACAGGTTCTTCAGGCTGGCGAACGATAAGCCGGTATTGACAAAGATGTTACTGCTCAACCGCACGTTTAGCGCTGCCTGTAAATCGAACAATTTGTTGGTGTGATAAATGGGAACAGCCGGAGCTATCCACAGGTTATCGCGTAGCAAAGTTTGTAACGACACGCGGTCAATGCCACCGGTTAACGTGCCCACAAAATCCACGGAAGGACTTAACGGATAGATGGCTTTGAAGTCGGGATAAACATGGAAGTCCTTGTTATCGAGGGTATCGTTTTCGATAGCAATCACAGTACCGATCTGCACTTTGAGGTTATCCACCGGTTTAAACGTAACGTATGGATTAACCGTAAATAGGCTTCTGGCTTTTGTGGTAAGGCCTTCATCCTTGCGGTTGATGATGGTGTAGTTTGATTTTACTTCAATGTTACTGTCATCCGAAATTTTGTAGGCGCTTTTAAACATAACATCCAGCGTACTCTCGCTGGCGCTGAATTTATCGGCCAACCGGCTGTAGTTTGCACCCAGGTTATACGAAAAAGCTGTATTGCGTGCATTGGCAACACTAAAGCCCGCTTTAAACAGGTTTACCGATTGCCGGATGGTGTCGCGCAATACTTCGGTGCCTTCGGGATAACCGTAAAAGTGGGTGGATCGGTTTTCAAAACCGGCATCGGCCTGAAAGCTGATCTCCTTTCCAAACGATTGGGCAAACACCGAAAGTCCTGAATTTCCACTGCCTGAATTTCTTCCGTCTACCGGACCTTTGCCTGAACTGTTCAGAAATGCATGCGCGCCTACGAGTTTATTCTTATCGTGTTTCGTGTTCACGAACGCTTCCATAAAAGGCGATGCATAGTTACCATACCCCAAACTTAAAAATCCCCCCTTCACATCGGCACGTTCCGAATCTTTCAGACGCAACGGACGGATAGCAGGACTAACTTCAGGTGTTATGAAACTGATTGGCCGGAAGGCATAGGAAATTTCAGGCTTGACAGGTTCATATGGACGGGGCGGAATTTTATCAAACAACCGGTTGGCAGGTGGCAAAGTGATTTCCCGTTCCTTTACAATTTCAATCTCCACCGGTTTAAGTTCATCTTGCGCCAGAAGTTGCACGGATGCACTACTCAGGGCGATGGTCAGGATGCGGGTGTAAAAAATAGTATTCTTCATCGTAAAAAAATCAACGATTATTATCCAGTGAATCCGCTGCCGTTTGCCGCTGCCTACCCGCCTCTTCTGTTGCAACAATCTTTTTCAGCTTGTCGCGGGCAGCGGCTTTAATATGCTCCAACGGAAATTTGTCGATTAACGATTGGAGAGTTGCCTTGGCCTGAAACGTATTGTTCATGGCCACAAAGTTATCGGCCAATAGCAAGAACGACCGACCTACCCACTCCTCGTAGGTGCCAAAATCGGCATCAATGCCCACCAATGTTTTGTAACATTGATCGTAGTCTTTGGTGAGATAAAAAATTTCACCCAACCGATAACGTGATTCCGCGCCAAATTCATCGCGGGCGGTATTCAACGTGTTTAGAAACTCATCCTTGGCGGCATCGTAATTTCCCCGGGCCATGGCCGACTTGCCGAGGTACAGCGTGGCCTTGTTCTGTGCACCGGCATTGATATTCCCTTTTTCGATGATGATGTGTGCATACGTATTCACCGAATCGTATTGCGCCAGCAGGAAAAACGACTCCATCATACCCGACCACGCATTGAACTGTTCTTTCTTGTTTACCGCGAGGCGTTCCATTCTGCGATAACCCGCAATGGCATTTTCATATCGCCCTTCCCGGAATTCAATTTCTGCAATGCGCGCCACTACCCGGTTCATCATATTGAACGAAGGGTCATTGCTGAGCGCCTTATAAACGGGTAGGGCTTTGGAGAATTCCCGGTTTCGGTAAAACGATTCGGCCAAGTAATAATGAGCTTCCGGAATACGCGCACTTTGTGGATAGGCCGCGAGGAATGAATTAAACGAAGCAATCGCTCGTTGGTATTGCTGATCGAAGTACAGGGTTTTGGCTGATTCAAATTCCACCACCTCCAGGTTCTTGCTCTCCGGGTTGGCCCTTTTGAATTCGGCCAGGTAGGAATCAAATTCCCCACTCTTACCGGCCAGACTTAACGCTTCCTGAAGCGGCAGCAAAACCTGTTGGGCCAGCGGATGAGTTGGAAATTGTTTGAGGATGGTAGCATAATCACTAACGGTATTATCGTATTGCTTCAGGTTAAAGTACGAAGCGGCTCTGCGCAGGTAGGCATAGGGCAAAAAGCGCGAACCCGCACCTTCGCGGATCAACTGCGATAACCCGGTTGCCGCCACTTCATAGTTGCCTTGTTCAATTTCAAACTGCGCCCGTTGGAACATCGCCTCATCGCGGTACTGCGATTTCGGGTAGCTCGAAATCAAATTGGTAAACATGGTTCTGGCTTCGGGATATTTGCGGAGTATGCCATGGATCACCCCCAACTGAAACAAGATGTAGTCATCATCGCGCGAATTCATCTGGCGTGCGCGGTTGTAATGGGTAACTGCATCCTGGTAAGCCTTGCTGACATAATAACAATCGGCCAGGCGCACCAGGCCATCGGTGTAACTCAATTCCCGTTTGTTGCCCTTGTTTACATATTCTTTGAAGTTAAACAAGGCTTGCTCGTATTGTTGCAAATTAAAATGCGCATACCCAAGGGCATATCGGGTTTTGGCCAGTACTTCCGGTTCGGCCCCTGTGCCTAACAACACTACCTTTTGGTACCGGTTTATGGCATCCAGGTATTTGCGTTCGAGCGAGTATGCTTCTCCACACCAAAAGCTCGCCAACGCTGTGTAATTGGGCGCTATCGGGTACGAAAGTGATTTCTCGAAATATTGCACTGCGCCTTCATAATCATCTTTGTTAAACAATTCGCTGCCTTTCAGGAAGGTAGCTTTCTGGTAAGCCTGATCAACTGCGGCCGACCTTCGCGGTAGCGCTTCAATGTATTCGATGGCTTTATTATAGTTATTCCCGTTTACATACGCCTGTGCCAGCAATTCCTTCACTTCATGGGTATAGCCACTGTTGGGGAATCCGAGAAGGAAACGCTCAAACTCAGCAATAGCCAGATCCGGTTTACCGAGATCGTATGTTACTTTGGCGTATTGAAAGGTACTCTCTTCTACCAGGTCTTTATCATTCAGGTATTTGCGGGCATGATCAAACGCGTTGGCGGCAAAAGGTTTGTTGCCTTGTTTCAGGTACAGAATGCCTAAGTAATACGAAGCATAATGCCCTACGGAATCGCTGGCTGTAGCCGATGATTTCAGGTACGTGATCGCCTTGTCATCCTGCCCGATGGAATAACTGGCATGGCCCGCCCGGAAAAGAAGTGCTGCCGGAGCTTTATTTTTATTGGCCGTCATATAGCTTTCATACGCAGCCACTGCGCTGTGATAATCGCGTTTAAAGTAATATGCATCGGCCGCCAGCATGGAGATTTCGGCATAGTTGGTAATCGAACCTGCTTTGCTTCTTAAGTTGAATTCATACGCAATCAAGTCATCGTATTTCTTTTGCTTGTACAATACGTTGGCAATCAATTGCGGAACCACAGCGGCATACGAGGGATTGGTTTCTGCGCGTTTCAAATCGGCATAAGCTTCATCGTATTTGCCTTCGGCATATTCGATAAAGCCGGCATAGTAACTGGCCGCAGCCGCATACGGGCTGTTCTGAATTTTAACGAGGTTAAACTGGGCTAATGCTTCGCTTAATTTTTTAAGATTGAAATAACTATACCCCCACCGGAAATATCCTTCCGCCTGCTGATCGGCCGATAATGCCGAAAAGTCCACTTTGCCATACGTTTGGGAGGCCTTTGAATAGTTCTTCTCCTGGTAAAAGTAATTGGCCAGATCAAGGTAGGCGGTAAGGCTTCTGGGGTTGGTGGGATTGTTCTCAATAAAATCTTCAATTAGTTTTTCACCATCGCTGTGCCCCAGGTTTACGGCACAATAGGCAATGTAATACTCGGCTTCAGCCCTCCGGATATCCGGACCATTGAATTGCTGAAGGTATTGGGTGAATACTTCCCGGGCCGCACCGTAGTTGGTATGGGTTACCAGTTCCAGTCCTTTTTTGTAGAGATTCTCAGATCGTCCGCGTGAAAGCTGATCTTGTGCCGATGCCTGGAAAAAAAATGTAACCAGTAAACATATAACTGGGAGGAAATGCAATCTTGTCACAACCGTTGTTTCTTGTTTAGAACCACGAACCTTAAAAAATATTGCAAAGGACAGACCAAAAAAATCAGTCCCGATAGCTATCGGGAAAATGGGTCTACGTGTTCTATGCACGGATTCAAAGGTAAACAAAATTTGATTACCTGAAATCAGGTGAAAGTTTTCGATCGATCAACTAATGCATAAGCCGGTAAATGAGTTCGCGCAAGATCTGGCCCTCCGTTGTGGAGCCGGTGTTAACTCCTTTCAGTTTTAAGTCGGCTTCCTTTAAGTACGTAACGTTTTCAGCAATCTTTAAAGCTGAATAATGGCGTAAAGCCAAGCTATAATCACGAACAGCATAAGAACTGATTTTCAACTCACTAACTAATCCCTTCTCACTTTTATCAGAAGCCTGTGCCGCCACCAATAGCTTACTGAAAAATGAATACAGGAACGCCACCACCGGAATTACCGGATTACGTCTGGTGTTGCTTTCGAAGTAGTTTACAATTTTAGCGGCCCCAAGTGTATTGCGTTGGATCAGTGCTTTTTGAAGCTCAAAAATATTGTACTCACGGCTTATCCCTACCTGGTTCAACACCTGGTCGGCCGTAATTGCCTGCCCCTCCCTGAGTGAAATGACCAACTTGTCGAACTCATTGGTTAAACGACTTAAATCATTGCCCACAAATTCGCATAGGGCCTGTACGGCATTGGATTCAATTTTTACACCTTTACCGGCTGCATATTCTGTTACGAAATCGGGCAACTGATTTTCATACAGTTTTTTTCCGGTAATGGTGGTTGCTAATTTTGAAATATTCTTACCCAACTCTTTGCGCTTATCCAGTGGCTTATGTTTATGGCCGAATACGAGGATGGTACTGGGCACCGGGTTTTTCAGGTACTCGAGGAGGAGCCGTGCTCCGGAATCCCTGTTTAAATCCTGAATTTCCTGCGCTTCCTTTACGATTACTACTTGCTTTTCGGCCATCATCGGAAATCTTCGCGCATGAACTAACACGTTGGCCATAGTAACATCTTTTCCATACACAATCACCTGGTTGAAGCTTTTCTCGGCTTCATCAAGTGCGTGCGCTTCTATGTAATCTGAAATAAGATCGATAAAGAAACTCTCCTCCCCCTGTAAGAAATAAACCGGGTCAAACTTCCGGGCCTTCAGGTCGGTCATGATCTTTTTTACACTGGCGTCCATCAACTAACTTTCCTTTTGGTGCTAAATGTAAAGGCCGAGGTAATACCAACCAAGGCCCCACCCAGGTGCGACTCCCAGGAAATCTGTGGATCGACCGGTAATACCCCATAAAATACACTTCCGTAGAGCACAATTGTAATCACCGAGATAATAATGGAAGTTACATCGCGTCTGAACAATCCAAAAAATATCAGGAAGAAGGCAAGTCCGTAAACTACGCCACTGGCTCCAATATGATTAGACGGACGGGCAAAAAGCCATACGATGGCATTCGTCCAAAAGTAAGCCCTGAAAAATACAGTTCCGGCAATGTTCCTATAAAAAAAGAAAAGTGTGGCGCCCAGGAAAAGCAACGGAACGGTATTGGAGAGCAGGTGCAGTACATCGCCATGCGCCAGCGGGCCAATGAAAATTCCGATGAGCCCTTCAGGGGTACGGGGCTTAATGCCGTAGTTGCTGATGTTCCACTGGTAATTTGTTTCCAGGAAAAAACATAACCACATAAGAAAGACAAATCGGAACGGCACTACGGAACTTCCAATAACAGAGGATTGCGGCATCGGCTAAAGAGAGGTCAGTTCGAAAAAGGATTTTTAATCATGTCGAGGTTGATGTATCTCGCTTCCTCATCGCCCACAGCCTTATACCCTAAAATTCCGCCCGAAGACCTGGCCACCTGGTGCGCTAAGGTTACCAACGCATTGTAGAATTCACTGGCAAAGGTTGAATCGGTTTTCCGGAACACCTCATTTAAGGCTGAAAGTTCTTCCACAATCATCGGATTACGTTGCGCAGTGTCGTAAGGATATTGCTGAAAGAGTATTTTCACTTTGTCTTCAAAATCCTGGGCGATCTCATGAAATACCGAAGCGACCAACTTATTGGCACCTGTAATTTTCTTCTCAGCCAGTTCAACAGCCTTCTGCATTTCTTTTTTATCAATTGTGCCATCGGCTCCGGCAATTAAAATACAAACCAGTATTGGCGCTTTGTACACCAGTTCCATTTCATTTGCCGATAGTTTCTGAAACGCTATTATCATGACTTGTCCGGATTGTAAAAATCTGCAATAAAACCTTCTTTTAAAACTTGTAAAGGTTTAAAAAACTGTTGTAT
>CAZOYJ010000140.1:0-10009 GCA_964583905.1 uncultured Roseivirgaceae bacterium | reverse complement strand
TACCGCAGACCTATTGGGGCAGTGGAACAGAAGGAATGGTATAACATACCCTTACCGGCTGACCTCTTCAAACACGTAAACCGGAATTATTCAGACTTGCGGATTTTAGCCCTCTCCGGTACAGACACCACCGAAATTCCCTACCTGCTTAAAATCCATACCGATGTTGTTGCGGAAGAGGCATTCAGCCTTACCATCTTCAACCAAAGCAAATCGGGTAAGAAGCAATTCTTTTCAGTGCAGCTTCCGGAGCATAAGAAAGTAAACACGCTTTATCTTGAATTTAAGGAAAAGAATTTCAATGGATATGTTTCGCTGGAAGGCAGTGACGACCGCAAGCAATGGTTCGGAGTTGTGCAGTCCCAACGGATTTTATCCATTCACACCAACACCGTAGATTACCAGGCCAGTAACGTATCCTTCCCGTTAAGCGCCTATGCATTCTTACGGATCAGTGTTGAGTCGGATGTTCCGTTAACGCTCGAACGGATTTACGTTAAAAACATCACCACGAAAGAAGGGATATCGAATAAAGTGCCCGTTAACCACAAAGTCTCAACCCAACAAAAACAATCCATCGTCACCATCCAGTGTGAAAATATCGTTCCGGTTAACCGGGTAGTCATTACTGCGCAACACCCCACCGACTATTACCGGAGTTACTACCTCCAGGCCGTTACCGATAGCATCGAAACTCCGAAGGGATGGATCAAGCATTACGTTACGCTGAAACGCGGCTATCTTACTTCCCTAAGGGCTAATGAAATAACGTTTGACCCTACATTCGCTCACGAACTGAAATTGACCCTCGATAACCAGGATAATCCACCGGTTACTATCCATGAAGTGGAAGTGTACGGTCCGGAAGTTACTCTCATCGCACAACTCGCTCCGGGAGATTTATTCTTGTTTTATGGAAACCCCAAACTGTCCAAACCGAATTACGACCTGGTTTATTTTAAAGACAAAGTGCCCGAACAGCAACAACAAGCTACGCTCCTACAGGAAGAATCCATCGGGCAAAAATCCATATCTAAACCGTTGTTTACCGATAAACTCTGGCTTTGGGGCATTATGGCATTGGTTATTGGTGTACTTGGTTTTTTTACCCTGCGGATGTTGCCGGCAAAAGGTTGATCTTCTGCCAAACATTTCGTAAACTTTGTATAAACCAATCAACTTACTTATGAGTGTTGTTACCGATGTCGAAAAATGGGGTAATGCACATCGTCCGGGATTTCTGGATTTCTTCAGAATTATTCTTGGGCTCTTTATTACCTACAAAGGTTTGCAGTTTATTACCACCATGGATGAACTGGAAACCACTGCTGCAAGTTTTAACGTATGGTTTGCGGGTGCCACCCTGGCGCATTATGTTGTATTTGCGCACATCCTGGGCGGTCCGTTGCTGGCGTTCGGATTATTCACCCGCATTGTGTGCGTGATTAACCTTCCGGTTTTAATCGGGGCGGTAATCCTGGTGAATTACCCAAAGGGATTTTTGAGTGTCGGCAATCATATGGAACTGGAGATTTCTTTGATCGTACTTGCCGGGCTTATCGTCTTCACCATTTTTGGTGCCGGTAAATATTCCATTGATGCCAAGCGAAGACGCGAAATGGAAGTTGAAGCAGCCGGAAATTAAAATTAATAAAACTCCCGCAGATCGCGCTGATCAACGCTGATTTTTTAAAAATAACATCAACCTTCTGCGTTTATCTGCGTAATCTGCGGGAAAAATTAACCCCGTTTCAATTCAATAAGGGTTAGTTCGGGTGGAATACCCACGCGACCCGGGTAACCGATATACCCAAAGCCCCGGTTTACATACAGGTATTGATGGCCCTCCTGGTAAAGATCAGCCCATTGCTTGTAAACGTATTGCGAAGGACTCCATTTAAAGTCACCGATTTCAACCCCAAACTGAAAGCCATGGGTATGCCCCGCAAACATCACATCAATGTCGGAATATTCCGGTCGAACCTGGGCATCCCAATGGCTGGGGTCGTGCGACAGTAACAGTTTTACTGCAGCTTCCTCGGTGCCGGTATGAGCCTGATCAAGTTTCCCGTATTTGGCGAAACGGCCGGCTCCCCAGTTTTCAACACCTAAAATCGCCAGCTTATCACCACTTAGTTCAAGCATGCGATTTTCATTCATCAGCAGATCGAATCCCAGAAGCTTGTGTGCTTCAACCAGGTCGGTGAAATTTTTTTGCTTGGCCTCCAAACTTGACCAACGTACGTAATCGCCATAATCGTGATTACCGGTAACCGAATAAACCCCCAATGGCGCTTGGAGTTTGTTGAACACATCGATGTATTCCTTTACTTCACTGGTTTCATTGTTCACCAAATCACCGGTAAAAAAGATCAGGTCGGGTTTTTCGTTTAAAAACATTTCGACACCGCCTTTTACGGACGTCTTGCTGAAAAAACTTCCGGAATGAATATCCGAAAGTTGCCCGATGCGGATTCCATCAAACGCCTTCGGCAGATTAGGAAGATAGATTGTCTTTCGCCTGATGCGGTAATCGTGCGCACCTGAAATGATGCCGTAGGTCATGGCGGCAAACGGAATCGTTGCGGTAATCACTGCGGCTTTCGCCAGAAATTCGGAGCGTGGAATTTTATTTCCGGAAGATGCTTCCGTTGGATTGTTTTGCAAATACGCCATCACCCAACGCACACCACGCTGAACATCATCAATCAGTAAAAACAATACCCCGAAAATCTTTGAAAAGTAAACCATGAAAATTCCGGTAAGCACCATATTCCTGAGCTGCGACCCGTATTTGTACGGATCGCCATAGGCATACCACAAAATAGCCACAAAGGTGATGGCTGTAAAAAACCAGAATCCATAGCGGGCAAAGTATCGCCAGCCATCAGACCAGTCTTTACTCACCACGCTTACCGCCTGGTAAACATAAAAATCGATCAGAACGAGAATTGTTAACAGAACAAAAAATGCCATCAGCTTTGTCATAGAAAGTTTCGGTTGCCGTTTTACCGGCAACCGAAGGGTTATGCTATACCTATCTTCTTATTGAGTTTCTCCACCAACAAATACATCACCGGAACAACCACCAGGGTAAGAAAAGTTGCAAACGCAAGTCCGTGAATGATGGTCCAAGAAAGCGGACTCCAGAAAATAACACTATCCCCACCGATGTAAAAATCAGCATCGTAGGTATTTAAGAATTTGATGAAATCGATGTTGATCCCCACCGCCAGGGGCATTAACCCCAAAATGGTTGTAATGGCAGTTAACAATACCGGGCGCAAACGGGTTTTTCCGGCTTCGGCAATCGCGTTCATCACCAGTTCAATCGGCAATTTATCTACGCCCAGTTCTTCCTTCAAACGTTTCTTCTTCAACTCGATGAAGTCAATCAATACGATGGCGTTGTTCACTACCACACCGGCCAGTGAAATCAATCCCACCATGGTCATGATTACCACAAAGTCCATCCGGAAAATCTGAAGCCCCAGGAATACGCCAATGGTGCTGAACAACACGGAAGTCATAATAATGAGCGGAGCGGTGATCTTGTTAAACTGGGCCACAATGATCAGGAAGATTACAAAAACAGCCAGCATCAGCGCGCCTGAAAGAAAACTCATTTCTTCCATTTGTTTTTCCTGCTCACCGCCAAACTTGTAGGAGTAGCCGGGAGGCATGGAATAGTCGTTCAGCATATCCTTGATCTTGTTATTAATTTCCGTTGCGTTGAAGCCGGCCAATACATTTGAACTGATGGTGATTACACGTTTCAGGTCTTTTCGCTTTACCGAACCGTACGATGAACTGAGCTCAGCCCTCGCAATGGATGAAATCGGAACCTGAGAAATTTTTCCGGTGGTCTGATCGCGGAACGTAATGTTCTTGTTCATCAACGCATCCAGGTTATACCGGTATTTATCGTCCAGACGAAGCTGAATTTCAAAGTCATCTTCACCTTGCTTGAATTTGGAGATTTCCTTTCCGTAAAGTGACGTCCGGATTTCATTCGCGATGGAATAGGTAGACAACCCGAAACGCCTGGCTTTTTCACGGTCGATGTCAATAACCAATTCCGGCTTACCGGTTTCCAGATCGGTTTTTAATTTTTCAATACCTGGAATTCCCGATTCATTGATTCGCATTTTGATATCTTCAGATATGCGTACCAACGTCAGAAAGTCTTCACCCGTAACTTCAATATTAATAGGTTTTCCGGTTGGCGGTCCATCGGCATTTTTATCCACCGTTACGGTAACTCCCGGATACTGTCCGATTTCTCCCCGTAGCGATTCCATTATGGCCGTAGTGCTCTGGCCATCGCGGTATTTAAAATCTACAAAGTTCACCGTAATCCGCGCTTTGTTGGGGGTATCCGACATGCCGATGTTTGACGGATCATTCGGGTCGCCTGTACCCTGCCCTACGTTACCAATAACCGATTCAATAATCGATTCATAGGGTTTCATAAACACAATAACCTGGTCTTCTATTTTCTCGGCCAGATCATTGGTTACTTCAATATCGGTACCGGTTGGATATTCAATAAAAACATTGATGTACTTGGGCTCATTGATCGGGAAGTAGATTACCTTAGGTGGGAACACAACCAATAATGCAAATGATAAGATGAACATAAAGATGGTTCCGCCAAAAATCAATCCGGGCCTGCTGCCTTTTAAAGCGCCTGTAATAATTTTGGAATACCGACTCTCCAGCCGAGGCAGCACAATGGTTTGAAAACTGTGCGTGATCGGATTGAAAACATACACATTCAATAGCGTCAGTACAGCAAAAAACAACAACAGGTTGCCTAACCAAAGTACATTAACGGTAATAAACAATATCCCGGCAAGCACGAGTGCGCCTACAATTTTAAATACCCGTTTAGGGTCTGATTTTTTGCCTTCACTTTCGTGTTTCATAAAGAGCGAAGCGATAACCGGTGTTACCACCAGGCCAACAAACAGGGAAGAAGACAGTACCACAATCAACGTAATGGGCAGGTATTTCATAAACTCGCCCATAATGCCCGGCCACATGGCCAGTGGCAAAAAGGCGGCTAAGGTGGTTGCTGTTGAAGCAATAATAGGCCAGGCGATTTCGCCAACACCCAATCGGGTGGCGCTTAATAAATCATACCCTTCTTCGTACAGTCGGTAAACATTTTCCACCACCACAATCCCGTTGTCCACCAGCATCCCGAGCGCCATAATCAGGCCGAACAACACCATCATGTTAATGGTGTACCCCATAAAGCCCAGGATCAAAAACGACAGGAACATGGAAAGCGGAATGGCAATGCCCACAAAATAAGCGTTGCGAATCCCGAGGAAGAGCATCAGCACACCCACCACCACCAACACACCCGAAATGATGTTGTTCTCCATGCTGCTCACCATCTCTTTGGTAAACGATGACTGATCGTTGGTGATACTAATGGTAAGCCCTTGCGGGAAAACATTCTTCTTTGCATTTTCAAGAATGGCATTAACCTTCTCGGTGGCGATAATCAGGTTTTCACCGCTTCGCTTGATTACGTCTACCATCACCACCTGCTCTTTCTGAAGGCGCGCATAACTTTGGCGTTCCTTGTAATCAAATTCAATTTTGGCCACATCTTTTAAATAAACGATGTTGCCTTTTTCATGTTTGATGACGACTTCTTCCAACTCGCGCGGATCGGCAAATTCGCCAACTACACGAATGTTTCTACGGATGCCGTCATCGAGAATGTTACCTCCGGAAAGTGTAACATTTTCGGACTGAATGGCCGACTCAATGTCGCTGAAATTCAGTTTACGTGCCTCCAATTCATAGGGATCGACTTTAATCTTTACTTCCTTCTCGTCAATCCCGCGGATTTCAACCTTTGAGATCTCGGAAAGCTTTTCAATTTCATCTTCCAGGTATTCGGCAAACCGCTTCAACTCTTCCTGCTTGAAATTTCCGGAAAGGTTGATGTTGAAAATCGGGAATTCCGAGAAGTTCAGTTCAAATACATTCGGATCGGCCGGTAAATCGGTTGGTAACTCAGGCTTGGCTCGATCAACCGCATCCTTCACTTTTGTAAGTGCATCCTCCACGGCAGTTTTAGGATCAAACTCAACAATAATGGTTGCGTAATCCTGCACGGAAGTTGACTTGATGTTATCCACTTCGGATATCGTGTTCAACTCTTTTTCAATAGGCCGTGTCACCAGGTTTTCCATGTCCAGGGGTGAGTTGCCCGGGTAGGATGTTCCGATATAAATCACCGGCTGTTCAATTTCGGGGTAGCTGTCTTTCGGTAACCCGATATAGGTAAACACCCCCATAACGGTAATCAGGAAAGCGAGGAATCCCACCGAAGTACGGTTGTTTAAGGCCAGGCTGGATAAACCAAACTCCTTATCTACTTTGAGATTTTTATTTTGTTCCATACAGATTTCGGCAAGGGGTTATTTCTTCGCAACTGCTTTTTTAACGGAATCGGCCAGTACCACTTCTACCCCTTCGGTAAGATCGCGGTAGCCCTGGTCAACGATTTGTTCACTGCCGGCCAGTCCTTCCAGGATTTCCGTTTCTGAATTGTAGGTGATACCCGTCACTACGTGAATCTTCTTGGCCAACATCCGGTCTCCGCGGTTATCAATGGTGAAGATGAACTGACCTTCTTCATCGCGTTGAATAATCCGGGTAGGTACTGCCAGGGTAGCTTCGCTCACGTAGTCGCGTAATTCCAACACGGTTACCTGATTAGGTTTTATCGTAAAATCAATGCGGGGTAAATTCACTTCCACGATGAAGGTTCGGTTTTCGGCATTAATCACCTGGCCAACAGAAGAAATCTTTGAACTCAATCGCCTGGCAAGCGTAGGGAAATAAATTTCCACCTGATCACCGGCTTTGAATTTTCCAATAAACCGTTCAGAAACATCGGCCTTGATGTACATATCTTCCGGACTGACAATCCGCACCAGCGGCATGCCGGGCGATGCTACTTCACCTTCTTTTGCCGGGAGCTGGTCTACCGTTCCGCTGAAGGGTGCCCGAACAATGGCCATATCGAGTTGTGCGTTGGCTGTAGCCAGTTTTCTTTCCAGCGATTCTTTATTGTTCTTGGCCTGAAGGTATTGCACTTCGGTTCCGATTTTCTGTTCCCACAATTTGGATTGCTTTTCATACACCGAAGCAGCCAAGTCCAAATTGGTTTTCAACTCGGCAATGGTGTTGCGTACCACATCGGCATTTTGCGAAACGAGAATCTGGCCTTTCGCCACTTGCTGGCCTTCGCGTACATATACTTTCTCAATTTCCCCGATGGCTTGTGCCGAAATAGTGACATTCCGTCTTGACTCCACGGCTCCGCGAACTTCAACCTTATGTTCGAACGGCTTTTTCTCAGCAATAAAGGTTGAAACCAGGATAGCGTTATTGTTTTGCCGGGCAAATTCGGGATCGATCTCCGCCAATTCCTTTTCCAACTGATCGATCTTATCTTTTATCGTGGCAAATTCCTTTCGGGCTTCTTCCAGGCTTTTCTTCTTTGCCTCAACTTCGGCATTGTCGGCAGGCGAACTGCAAGCCGCTGCACCGGCCAGGAATAGTATTATCAGATAATTGTTTTTCATATGTTTATTTTTTCGGGGTTTATTGTTTTCCGGTTATAAGTTTTCCGTAAGCTTTTTCCAATTCAATTTTGGCTACAAGGGCATCAAACAAAGCCGAGTAGTAATTCGATTGTGCCTGCTTGTATGCTGCATCACCTTCAATCACTTCAATGTTCGAACCGATGCCTTCACCGTATTTTATTTTCGTAACGTTGTAAACACTCTCCGCCAACTCCATATTCTCTTGTTGGGCAACAAGATTGTCCACACTTTTCTTCAGGTTTGTTCGGGCGGTTTGGATTTCCAGGTCGATGTTCTTCCGCATCATATCCTGGCTGTTCTCGATCTGATCAGCCTGCACACGCTTTTGCTGGATCTGACGACTTTTGCGCAAGCCATCAAACACCGGCACATTTAATTGCAGGCCAACAATCCCAAAGCCAAACCAGCGGTCGCTGAAATTGAACAAATCGGAGGTGGTACCGGCCCCGGTTGAAGCGCCAAGCCTTCCATACAAATCAAGCTTGGGCATGTATCGAACCTGCGTGTTTTTAATATCAAGGCTTACCAGATCGAAATTGGTCTTCAAAATCGACATTTCAATCCGGTCATCGTACGTAAAGTCGTTCCCATAATTATCCTGTAAGGCTTCAAAACGGATATCTTCAATTTTGTCTTTCAGCGCAATAGGCGTGTTCACATCCATGCCCATTTGAAATTTAAGGATCGAATAGCTGAGCTCAACCGCATTGGCAAAGTTGTTTTTCTCAACCGCCATGTTGTTTACCTGTACTTTAACCCGGCTAACATCAATTTTCTCGGCAAAGCCGTTATCGTACATGATTTGTGTATCACGGTACAGCGAATCCAATCGCGCATAATTCTTTTCAATTAAGGCCAGCCGGTCGAGGTTGATGAGGGCGAGGTAGTAAGCTTTCGAAACATCGGCCACAACCTCTATTTCTGTACGGATTTTTTCCTTGCGCGAAAGTTCCGTATAGGTCCGTGAAGCTTTCAGCCCGACAAAGTAAGATCCATCAAAGATCATCTGGTTCAGTCCGATGGAAGCCGTGCCGTTATAAGCCGGTGAAAATTGTACCGGAGCAAAGGTTCCGGGTTCACCGCCAAAAAATTCGGCCGGAATAAAAGAAGTAGGCACCTTAAAGTTGTAACCTAAATCGGCCGAAGCATTGATTTGCGGCAAGCCATCGGCCAAAATCTCACCCACTTTATGTTTGGATGCTGTAAATCCCAGGGAAGCATTCTTGATTTGCTGGTTATTATCCAACGCATACCGGATGCAATCTTCAAGGGAGTATGCGCTACCGGATGCGGGTTGTGCCAGAATTGAACCACTGGCAAACAAGGCAATTACTAGTACTATTTGTTTCATAACGTAGCTGAGGGTTGTTGATTAAGTTCTTTGTATTTCTGGTATAATTTCTTTCCTTTTTCCGTTACCATGCCGTATACGAAATGATCGAAGATTTGTGCCTGCACTTCGGCCAGTTTAAATTGGGAAGGAGGAAAAACTTCGTTGTTGAAGGCAATCTGTACCAATTCAATGCGCATAATGGCCATGATGTCTGCTTGTACATCCGGCCGTACATAACCTTCTGCAATTCCCTGGCTGATATTCCGGACGATAGACTCGCGCAGGTATCTATTCTTAAATGCGGTCCACTCAGCCCAGGCTTTTGGATGAAATTTCTGCAGGTCATACAGCAAGGTCGGGTTCATCGTTTCCATGTTAACCTTCATGCAAACTGAAATCCGGGCCAACTCTTCGATCGGGTTTTTCGATTCATCCCGAATGCCGTCAAACTCCTGGATGTTACGTTCCAAATGACCGCGCGACACCAGGAGAACCAATTCGTCTTTATCTGCAAAATGTTGATACAAGGTTTTTTTTGACACACCCAGGTGGCGGGCAATGTCATCCATTGAAATGCTTCGAATGCCATACCGCATAAAAAGGTCTTCGGCACCCTTTAAAATCTTGCTTTTATTGTCCTGTTCTTCCATAATGGCGGCAAAACTATGGAAACTTTTAGTATTACCAAAGTTTCCTACGTTTCCTTTAACGCCTGATTCCGCTGCAGGTTCACTCTTTTTGAATATTTTTTTTGAATATTTTACCTGAAATGTAGCTGCAACCGATTGAGCCGTTGATTTTGCCTTTCCGAATCACTCCTAAACGGTAACCGTGGAAACATTACTTTACGCAAAACACAAAGAGGTGTAATCGTGCACTCAGCCGTTCCGGTGAACCATTGCAAACCGATTAATTACGATCACATCATGGGATTGAAAATCAAACTGTATTATTTTTGGGCTCCATTAATCCAGCGCTTTTTCGATGATTTTATTTTTTCGCTCCACATCCGACACAGTATTTGCTGTTGGAACGGAAC
>CAZOYJ010000139.1:8924-10024 GCA_964583905.1 uncultured Roseivirgaceae bacterium | reverse complement strand
TGCAAACCCAGACCAACGGAGGTGTGGTGAGCATTACCTCCATTATAAAAGATAAAGAAAACCTGCCCCGAAGGATCGTAATTAAAAAAGGCGATGTGGAATATGTATTCAAAGGCGATAATTACAAAGACCCTGAAGTGCAGAAATTTTTAAAGGAACAGGGTGGGGATTACAATTACATGTCATCGGGAATCATTAAGGAAATTACACTGGAGATTTTTGTACCGAAGGGGATGGAGACAACCCTCGAAGCGAAGTACGGGCTGATTGAAGTAAAGGGATTTGAAGCCCCGTTAACGATTGATGCCAAGTATGGCGGGATAGATGCCACCATTAATTCCAAATCAACCGGGGAGTTGATTGCCCGTACCCATTACGGGGAAATTTTAACCAACCTGGAGCTTACCTTTGATACCGGAAGGAAAACTTCCGATACACATCCAAAATGGACGGAAGTTTCGGTTAAACCCGGCATCGGGCCAAAGTTTGTGCTGGAATCAAAATACGGCAAGGTGTATTTGCGGAAGCCATAACGTCAACAACGCATCACCATAAGCCTGGCCACATGTGCCGGGCTTTTTTAGTTACAGCAAGCTTGCCTTTCAATGGTGAGCAAGGTTTACTCGTTCGGGTATGGCTCGATTTTTCCATACTCGATTTTCTTTTATCTTCGCGCCCGCTTGACCTTGACAGAAACGAATGGCTTTACTTGAAAAACACCTGTATGTAAAGAAGTCTACCTTACCCAATGCCGGTAAGGGTTTATTCACCAAAGTAGCTATCCCGAAAGGAACCCGGATTGTTGAATACAAGGGTAAAATCTCGGCATGGAAAGATGTGAAAGACGATGATGGTAAAAACGGCTACATTTTTTATGTGAAGCGCTACCACGTCATTGATGCCTTGAAAACCACACAACACCTGGCCCGGTACGCCAACGATGCCCGGGGGCTTTCAAAAATAAAAGGCATTACCAACAACTGCGATTACATCACCGATGGCTTGAAAGCCTATATCGAATCAAAAAAGAATATTCCGGCTGGTGCCGAAATTTTTGTGGATTACGGTCCGGATTACTGGAAGACCATCCGCGAAAACAT
>CAZOYJ010000139.1:0-8824 GCA_964583905.1 uncultured Roseivirgaceae bacterium | reverse complement strand
CCGAAATTTTTGTGGATTACGGTCCGGATTACTGGAAGACCATCCGCGAAAACATAAACCTCGCTAAGAAGGAAAAACGGGTTGAGAAGCAATCGAAAGGAAAGAAAAAACCGCACTACAAACGTAAGACGGCCAAGCGTGTGGATACGCATCATCATTAACTGATTCCAGATTTCTGATTTCGGACCTGCCTTTGGCACGTTCAAGATTTATGATTCAATGCCATTTAGTAAGCCTCGCTCGCTCTTCGATTCTCAAATGGGAGCAAGCGCGCAGGGTCCCTTTAGGGATCAAAGGGCGCGCGATGGAGATCATTTTCTTAACTAAACGACATTGATTTATGATTCTTCAGATGGAGCGAGCTCTGTTCATTAACTACAGCGTTCACAAAGTAAACTATTTTCTTTTAGCCAATGCTTCGGCCTGTTCAAAGGCGTAAGCGGCCTGGTTATCGAAGCCAACGTTGAGTGCTTCGCGGGCATAGGCCATCCACAACCGGTACGAAGTGGTGTTGGTGTGTATGGCTTTCGCCAGAAGGGCATACGCTTTCATGTCGTTTTCAGCATGTATTTTAAAAAAGCGTGCCGCAGCAATTACGCCTTCTTCAAAGAATGGATTATAATAGGCCAGTATGGAATAATTATGCATGGCTACTTCAAGGTTACCCGCTGCTTCCTGAAGGATTGTTTCAACCAAAAGTTTTTCGAGTTTTTTGTGTTCTGGAACGGCACCCCCGGACCGGGTCATTTCTGCCAGCGTATTCACTTCACCATGCGCGGTAAGAAGCAGCAATTGAAAAGTTCTGATTTCGACAGCCAGCTTAGGATCCGTGATAGTAAGGTTATCGATTGCATTCACATACCGTAAGGCAGTTTGCGGGCGCGACAGGTCGAGCTGACGGTTGGCCATTTCCAACAAGGTCAGGGCTTTATAATTGTGGTTGGTAAAGGTTGTGAGCAGGTTATCAAACAACACGGTGTCTTTGGTAGAGATGCGATACCGGCAAAACTGGTATTTCTCCAGGTCGGATAGGGCATTAATATTAATTGTTGGAGAAAGAACGCCTTTTATCTGCCGGCCCACTTCGCGTACATCCTCATTCGCATGTTTTAATAAGGAGTCTGCTTCAATGCGGGCTTCCTCCAACCGGCCGGCCTCGGCAAGCGCAATGGCATTATAAAGGCGGGCTTCTTTGTAATCAAACATCACGGCATGGTTAAAGTACAGCAGCGCCAACTCCGGGCAGGCTTGTTCAAGGGCCCATAAGCCGGCAATGTAGTTGAACTTACCCTGCATCATCTGGCTGATGAATACCAATTCGGCCATTACGTCCAATGCTTTTGAAACATTGCCCTGATGGTAATATGCCTGCGCCAGGGTTGCTTTCAGGGCGATGCTGTAATCATCATTCACCGAATCGGAAGCCACCTGGTATGCCCGGTTAAGGGTGGTGGAATCGAGTTGCCCGAGCGAATACACCAAATAATTGTTGAGCAGGGTTGCCGAGGCCAGGTTAAGGTGAGGTTCATTCAGGATTTTAACCGGTATGGTAAACGGTTGTTTTTGCATTGTTGCAACGGCCAATGCATTGCTGATGGCCAGGGGTGAAGTTGTTTTGAAATTCAGCAGAAGTGAGTCGGCCCGCACCGGAAGATACTCGTATCCGACCTGGGCAAGGAAATTGGATGAGGCTATCGAACCCGCCACACTGTGCCTTCGGGCTTTGTCGAAAAGGTACAAAGAGGAATCAAACTTGTGAATTTTGCTGTACGCATACGCCAGGTTGTTTTCAACAATGGCGGAAGATGGAAATTGGTTGTACGCCTTGCGCAGGAAAGCAATGCTTTCAAAATATCTTTTTTCGGCCAGGTAAAGGTTGCCCTCATTAACCAATGAATATTCGGTTGGCCTGCGGCCGTTAGCCAGGCCATAGTGAAAATAAGCTTGCTTGAAATTATGCTTCTGCGTTTCCATAACACCCAGCACATAATTGGAGTGGTTGTTTTCAAAACCGTACCGGCTGCCGCGTTGGTAATAGGCTTCCGCCAGATCGGGCTTTTCCAATAACTGATAGAGGTTGCCGAGGTGGTTGTAGAAACCCGAGGTACCGTGGTACACATATTCACGCCAGTTCGAATAGAAGATAAAGGCCATGGTAGCAATCAATCCGGCTAACCGAAAGGTGAAGTAGGGCATCCGCGAAGGTTTGTACAGTACCTTCCAGGCCGATAAATTTTCGGCCATCATGATCATGAAATTCGAGACGATGTAGATAAAAAAGATGATGCTGTAGCCCAGGTGACTGAAGATGATAACATCGCGGATAATTTTTAAGGCCGGATCGTTATGGTTACCCAGCAACATGGCGGTGGTTGAAAACGTGATGATCGCCAACGCGGCAAACAGGAAAGCTCCAAACGGATTGAACGGTAAAATATTTTCGTACAGGTTTTCACGATGTTTAAAACCCCATAAGCCAAGCAAGGTGGAGATGATTAACAGCAGGTAAAGATCGAGGTGGATAAAATTCCAGTGGATGAGGCCCACCTCATGCAGGTAGGTGATCACCAGGTTAATCAGGTAGATGGCGGTGATGAGCATGAAGTGCCGTAGACTTTTGGAGGAGGAGGTTCCCGAACTGGTTACGTATACAAACGAGGCCATAATTTCGTGGGCAATCATCAGGATGAATACCACGCTAAGAATCAGTCCGGGTAAATAGCCGGCTGTGGCCAGGTGCAGAAAGGGGTAGTCTACCGCTGCGAAGAAATGAATGACTATCCCCAACAGGATAGTGGGCAGGGTAAACACGATCAACCTCAGAAGAAATGATGAAGCTGGCCGAAGTGTATTAAAGTAAAACCCGATCAGTACATACACACCCATAATGAGGATAGGAATTGTTCTTCCGCTAAAGTCAAACAGTCGCAACACCTCAAGGCGCAAACTCACGGCAAAAAGTATGAACAAGCCCATGCCCACAATAAACCAGAAACGCTCCAGCGTGGTAATGATGGCGAGCATCACCAGGCAGCAGGCTAGAACGGTAAACAAAAAAAAGTAGGAGGCAAAAGTGGTGGGTTTCAGCGAACTGCCATTCAGGTATTCGAAGGTCAGGAACGATTCTATGGGTACGGATAATTCAAAATTCCCCACTTCAAATGTGTGGCTTACCGTTTCCAGGTTGTGCTGGTGTTGGTAGGTTTCCCAATCGATTACGGCCGAAGGTCCTTTCAGGTATCCGTAAGCAAAAAAAAGCAGCGAAAGAATAAACAGCAACGCCAGGCCATATCCGATAACGCGATAGTCAAGAACCCAGCTTTTCCAGAACCAACGTGATTGCATAGTGAGTTAAACTTCCGGCAAGCTACTAGTTTTTTTGTGTTACCGTAATCGAAAGGCGCTGTCAATTTTAATCCATCATCATCGGTTAATCAAGTACTTTCGGTACCCTGAAAAACGCATCGTCTTTTTGCGGAGCCTGCTGCAGGGCTTCGGTTTGATCAAGATGAGGCATAACCACGTCTTCGCGCAGGGCATTGAGTTCGTGGCTCATGGTGGTTAGTGGTTCTACGCCTTCGGTATTCACTTCGTTGAGTTGCTCCACCCAGGTAATGATCTCACTCATGTCGTGCATGAGTTTGCCGGCATTTTTTTCGTTGATTTCAAGCCGGGCCAGGTGGGCAATTTTATCAAGCAGTTCGCGGGTAATGTCCATGCAATTCTTTTTTCAGCGCTTCACGGATTGTTTCGTAAACTTTTTCTTTCAGCACGTTAACATCTTTTAGTTCAAGTCCGGTTGTTTCAATCGGCTCATGAAAGATCAGTTTAACAGGCTGCCAACGGATTAAGAATTCATCCGGAGGTAAAAGTATCCAATTATAGGGAAGGGTAACGGGTACAATGGGAATTTGTTTTTCAATGGCCGCCCGGAAAGCCCCGTCTTTAAATTTGCCCATCACGGGTTCGTGCCGGGTAACAATGCCGCCTTCCGGAAAAATCACCAGGCTTTTTCCGTGGTCAATTGCCCGCAGTGACTTTTTAAAGGTATTGATGCGGCTGTTCAGGTTTCCACGATCAACCGTAATGTGCAGTTTGCGGTACATAAATCCGAACAACGGAATATTTTCCATATCGCTCTTGCCCACAAAAATACTGTTGATGGGGTTGAGCGCCATAACCGGAATGTCGGCATAGGAGAAATGATTAGGACAAAAGATGTATTGTTGGTTACAGTCTATTTTTTTATGTAGTTCAACCTTCCACGGCAGGCCTACCAGGGGGAAAAATACATAGGCCCATAAGCGGTTTATCATGCCCACCAGGTTGTGTTTTTTGGGAAACAGAATTGGGATCAGAAATAGCCAGAAGAAAAAAATCAGAAAGAGCAGGGAAAACACCAATACCGCATAGCCTGTATAGATTCCTCTTAGAAATTTCATATCCAAAAACTGCGGTGCAGAATTTATTGCCGGTTGATGTCGGTGGGTCGTGGAATCAGCAACAACTCACGTTGCCGGCCATCGATGTAGCGAAATCCGGTTTCATCAAAATACCCATCTTCTTCCAGTTGAATGAGGATGTCTTTATTCCATTCGGGGATGTGCACTTTGGTATTGAGTTCGATGGAGTAGGCGGTATTATAATGCAACGGATAATCGCCCGTATAGGGTACGCCTCCTTGCATGTCCCACATGCCAATGGTGGTGCCGGCTGCATGGCCGTGAAACCCGATGGGGTGGGTGTATATGGAAGGCGTAATACCTTGTTCGATGGCTTGCTTGCGCGATTCGGCCAGGATTTGGTTGCCGGTTTTTCCTTCACCAAAATTTCCGGTGAGGATATCCTGCAACCGGTTTCCTTTAATGAGCGCTTTTTTTAATCCATCAGGCGCATCGGTTTCGCCCGGCTTGAGGATGTAAGCATGTTGTTGCGTATCGGTATTCAGGCGCAGGTAGGTAATGCCGAAGTCAACGTGCAATAAATCACCGGGTAAAATAACATAAGGTTGTTGGCGTTTGCTGAAGATGGCTTCGGGCTCATTACGCTGAATGGAAACACTGGGTTGAAACCAGGTGTCGAGCTTCATTTCTTTGATTTTTTCGCGGTACCACCACACTACATCTTCGGTAGTGGTTATGCCCGGCTGGATTACTTTTTCAGAAAATCCTTCTTTAATAATATCGTGTGCGATGCGGCAGATTTGCTGGTAGATAACCATCTCGCGTTCGGTACGGGTTTCGAGCCACGCCACCGCAAGTTTTTCTGCTGAGACCACATTGGTTTGTAACTTTTTGGGCAAGGCTTTCATCAGTTTTTCGCGGTGCGACCAGGTAAGTCCATCGGCATGTCCGTAAAAATCAGAGGTGTTTACTCCGATTTTTTTAGGATTGCGTTCGCTGATAAGTTTGCCCAGTTGGGCCCACTGATCGGGTTGGGCGTCCGGATCCCACGAGCGCTTGAAAATTTTTCCCACATCGTAGCGTGATACCGCCAGGCACTCAACGCCCTTATCGGCACCCCGGTCGAACATCACCAGCATGGTTGTTCTGCGGGCTGCAAACCATGTGGCGGGCAAAAAGGTGCGGATAACCGGGTCTTCATTGTATTCGCTGCTCATGACCACCCACATATCGATGCCTTCCCTGCGCATGAGGTTGGGAAGCACCGTACGCACGCGGTCTTCCAGAAGTTCATCGATAACTTTTGCCTGCTCACGTTGGGTAAGAATTACCGGGTATTGGGCAAGCCCATGTAGAGTAATTAAAAGAAAAAGTGTCGAAAGAACGTTGTTCATATTATTTATCAAGATTTGATGAAAGTCAAGTTTTTTTGCTCCCGGGCCGCATGGCCCCGCATGCCTCGGTCAGCGCTGTTTTCTATCCGCACATGCCCCTGCCAGGCCAAAGATAGAAAAAGGCGCTGCCCAAGCATGCTGAAAACTTCTAAAAGGTTTTTGAGTGAAACTTGATTTTAAAGCGACAATATACACCTTTCATTTTTTAGTATTTCATGGGCGCGCTCCACTTCAACGTGCGATTTGGCGTCATCCATTTGTTCGCGTACGGCATTTTTAATCTCCTTCATGCGCATGGCTTCGATAAATCGCTTTACTTCTTCGTGGTTTGCCAGGATCAGCTTTGGTACGGGCGTGGGTTTGTCGGCATCGTCTTTGGCTACCATGGTAAAGAACGATGAGTTGGTGTGCTTTAAGGCATGGGTTTTAACGTTCAGGGCCTCCACACGAATGCCCACCACCATGGAGGTTCGGCCCACATAATTTACGGAAGCGTGCAGCGATACCAGTTCACCCACTTCAACGGGTTGAAGAAATTCTACCTTATCCACCGTTACGGTTACGCAATAGGTGCTGGAGTGTTTGCTGGCACAGGCATAGGCAACCTTATCCATCATTGAAAGCAAAATGCCGCCATGAATTTTTCCGCCAAAATTGGCGTACGCGGGGATCATCAACTCGGTAATGGTGGTTTGCGAATAGTGCACCGGAAGGGCTTCGTCCATCATAGCATCAGGGGTTTAGGGAGTTTAAATTAATGCAATCTGCAACGCCTTCCTAAACGTGGTGCTACGGTTGCGAAAGTTTTTTCGTCAGGTTTCTGAAACGAATAAACATTGCGGTGGCGGTAATGGTTAATCCGATGAGCAATCCCACCCAGATGCCGTTCGGTCCGTAGCCAAGGGTGAAGCCAATCCAGTAACCGAGGGGCAAACCGATGATCCAATAGGCAACAAAAATCAGTAACGAAGGAATTTTAACATCCTGCAAACCGCGTAGTGCACCGGCACATACCACCTGCATGCCATCAGACAATTGAAATAATCCGGCAATGATTAACAACGGAGCCGCGATGGCGATTACATCGGGATCATTGATGTAGAGTTCGGGTAACGCATAACGCCATACAATAAAGGCAATGCCCCAGATCAGCATAATAACCAGCGCCATGTTCATCAGCGTGAAGCCCGCAGTACGCAAGGTGGGGAGATCATTTTTTCCCAGGTAGTGGCCAATGCGAATGGTGGCCGCTGCGCCCAGTCCGGAAGTAGTCATGTAACTAATGGTGGCCAGGTTAATGGCGATTTGATGCGCAGCCAGTGCGGTTGTACCTAACCAGCCCATCATGATGGCGGAAAATCCGAACGCAGCCACTTCAAAAATAAACTGGATGCCGGCCGGAATGCCGATGTGGAGCATTTTACTAACCAGATTTTTTGAATAGTTACCCAATGAAAATCCGGTCCGGTAGTCCAGAAATTTTTTTCCGTAATAAATGTAGGCGGTCATCAAAATGCCCATAAGAATTCTGGAGATCAGTGTGGCCCAACCGGCACCATTCAAGCCAAGTTCGGGAAACCCGAATTTTCCATAAATCAATACGTAGTTGAGCGCGATGTTCACCAGGTTGCAACCAATCACGATGAGCATAGCCATGCGTGTACTGTGCAAGCCTTCGCCAAACTGGCGATAGGTTTGGAATACCATGAACGGCAGAATGGAAAAGGAAATGATGGTGAGGTAGGGAAGCGCCAGGTCAACCACGTCTTCCGGTTGATTAACGTGATGCAGCAACGGAAGCGTAACTAATATGAGCGCTACCAGGATGATTCCGGTAATCAGGTTGATGATGAAGCCATGGCGAAGTAAGTCAACAATAAGGGATTTATCTTTTCGTCCATCAGCTTCTGCGACAAAGGGTGTTATGGAATAAGATACACCAATGCCGAAGGTGAGCAGCAGCATAAACACCACGTTGGCCAGCGATGCCGCAGCAAGCGGTGTTGCCCCGGTTCGGCCAATCATAATGCTGTCGGCCACGCCCGTCATTACCTGACCGAGCATGCTCAGCATGACTGGGTAGGCCAGTAAGAAATTGGTTTTGATGTGTTGTTGCGTGGTCATGGATTATCGATTCCGGGTATTCAATTCAACATTCATGGTGCTGGGAGGTGCGCAAAAACATCTGGAATTCAGACTTGAAGATTTTTAATTTTCGCTACTTTCAGCAAACCCGCTACACTCATGCTGTCGGTTATTTCACCGTTCAACACCATCTCAACGGCCTCCCGCAAGGAAAGTTTCTTCACCACCAGGTCGGCTTCGGTTTCTTCCAGTTCATGAACACCAGTTTCCAGGTCTTCGGCCAGGAAAATAAATGCTTCTTCATCGGTTACCGAATTGGAGGTGTGCAGGCGCATGAGCAATTGCCATCGGTTGGCGGTAAGTCCGGTTTCTTCTTTGAGTTCGCGTTTAGCAGATTCAAGCGGTTCGGTGCCGAGCGGACCGCCACCTTCCGGAATTTCCCACGAGTACGCATTTAAAGTATACCGGAATTGCCCCACCAGCCAGGTGTTGCCTTCCGCATCGATTGGAATGATGCCGATGGCTTTGTTTTTGAAATGGACTTTGCCGTAGAGGCCTTTGCCACCTGCCGGGTTAATAACATCATGTTCTTCTACGGTAATCCAGTTGTTGGTGTAGACTTCGCGTGCGGAAAGGGTTGTCCAGGGATTTTGCATGCCGGTAAATGAGTTAAATGGCAAAGGAATGAATTATGCGGGAGGTATTTCCGCTCATGAGGCAGATTTTTCGGAGGTGAAATCCTGATTATTTCTCCAGGTCTTCAAAATCAATATCCATCACCTCAAACTTCTGCCAGCCGATGAAATCGAAGTGCCACCATTCGGAGGCGTTGACTTTAAAGCCGTGTTTTTCCATGATGGAGATGATCAGGTCGCGGTTCTTTTTGATGAGGGGATCTTTCACCGGGGTGGAGGGCCAGGCTTCTTTTTTAAACGAGTCGTA
>CAZOYJ010000138.1:7381-10034 GCA_964583905.1 uncultured Roseivirgaceae bacterium | reverse complement strand
CTTTGAATGGTATCGAGTAAGTGGGCTCCTGTTGCTGATACCGATGACAGCATTAGAATGAGCAAGCGTAAATAAGTTTGCTTGCAAATACTTTGTTAGTGAAATTAGACTGACCATTCACCCCGGGAACTTTTCGGCTGGTTCCGCGTCAATTGTATGCAAACCTCAAAACCGCACCTATGGAAACAACGAATCTTTCAAAAAAAGTGGATGCTGGCGATCTGGAAATGAAGGTAAAATCGATGTACCGGGAAGTAGCCCTGCACCCTGAAGGAGAATACCACTTTGAAATGGGCCGCGAATTGGCCGAGCGATTAGGGTATGCGCCTGGTGATCTGGATGCCATTCCACCGGCATCAATAGAATCCTTTGCCGGTGTAGGATACTTTCATGATCTGGCGGATTTTAAAGGAGGTGAAAAAGTGCTTGACCTTGGCAGCGGCTCCGGAATGGATTCATTTCTGGCGGCTCATCAAGTTGGACCGGCAGGAAGCGTTACAGGCGTAGACATGACGGATGAGCAATTGGAAAAGGCCAGGAAGCTGGCTGCGGAATACAATGTTGAAAATATAGCCTTTCAAAAGGGATATATCGAAGCCCTTCCATTTGAAGATGAAAGTTTTGACGTAGTTATCAGCAATGGCGTCATCAACCTTTCTGCTGAGAAGGGAAAGGTGTTTGCTGAAATTGCCCGGGTACTCAAGCCAACGGGACGACTGGCGCTTGCCGACATTGTTTCTGAGCAACAATTACCCGAAAAGATTACCTGTGATTCTACATTGTGGGCATCGTGCATCGGAGGAGCGGAACAGGAAGACGCCTACCGGGAAGCCATTGAAAAAGCAGGATTGAAACTAATGCAGGTACGCGATAATGCAGCCTACCACTTCATCTCTATTCCGGCCCTGGGCGCTACTAAAAAATACGGAGTAAAAAGTGTTTCATTGGTTGCCATGAAAAAAACAAGACCATAAATAACAAACCTGTATGCAAGCCGATAAAAATTTAAAAGCAACCGGATTGGCGTGTATCAACCTGACACCGGAAATCAAGAAAGCCATGGCTGAACTGCAATCCAAACAAGTGCTTGAAGTTTTCAGCGATGACCCGGCATCGCGCGAAGGCATACCTGCCTGGTGCCGGTTAACCGGACATGTGTTGTTGGAAACAACCGAAATCAGTCCGGAAGAAACGGCCTACTGCATTCAGAAAAAATAAACGTTATATACTTATCTAAATCCTACGCTTATGTCACAACCCTTATTACTTCATTGCTCGCATGGAAAGGAAGATGCCGAGCGTGCCCTGCTTCCCTTTATTGTAGGAAATGTAGCCGTAACCGCTGACAAACCCGCCACTGTTTTTCTTACGGTGGAAGGCGTGTGGCTGGCAACAAAAGGCTATGCTGAGCAAGTAAACAAAGAAGGGTTTACACCGCTAAAGGAAATCATGGATTCGTTTGTAGCCAACGGAGGAAAGATATGGGCTTGCGGAGCCTGTACGAAACCAAGGGGTATTACCGAAGCCGATTTAATTGAGGGTGCGAAAATCGTGACAGCGGCCAACCTGGTAGAAGAACTGGTAAACGGTGCTATTTCCTGCACGGTGTAAAGAAACCGGGCGCAACGCTTATACGCATGGCCAGGTCAACCCACAAAAAAAATAAAGCAGTCTTTACGCGGCTGGTACTTACTCATTTAACCGCGCTGAAGCGCTTTGCCCTGAGTTTGTGTAAGAATGAATCTGATGCGGACGATCTGGTTTCGGATACGGTATTGAAGGCGTTTGAGAAATTTCATGCACTCCGCGAACCGGGCAAAGTGAAGCAATGGCTGTTCAGGATATTAAACAATCAATTCATCAGTAATTGCAGAGCCCGTAAAAAATTTGTGGCGATACCCCGGGAGCAGGGCAGCCCGGTTCGGGATCCGGAAGGTTTTTCGCTGTTTGAATCACTGGCGACAAGCAATTTTGTTGAGCAGGGAAATCCCGAAAAGAAATTCATCAGCAAACTTACGATGGCAGACATTGAGTATGCCGTAAAGGCCCTGCCGGATGAGTTCCGAACAGCCCTTATGCTTTGTGACCTCGAAGAATTTTCCTACAAAGAAATTGCGAAAACGTTGGCCATACCCGTGGGCACCGTACGCAGCCGCATCGCCCGGGCAAGAATCATCCTGCAGCGTAAGCTATGGGCGCATGCCCTGGAACTGGGGATTATTAAAGGAAAATACGAGGTTGTTAAAAAGAAGTATACCTGTCCTTGTGGTAAGGTTGAGACTATGGAAGAAATGAAACTTATAGCGAACTTTTAGGAATGCACATGAAATGAGCATAAACCAGACTATAGCCAGCGGGATGATAATTTTGCAGCACCTGTTTTGTATGGGAAGAGTCTCCGTATGCGAATTCCCTGCCTACCGGCAGGCAGGCATCTGACCTTAAAAAATAAATATTAACAGATGAAAAACAAAACAGCAACACCCGAAGCGATCGATTGCGCGGAAGCGGTAAAACGGTTCAATGATTTTATTGACAATTACGTTGAGGGGAAATTCCGTGAAGAGTTGGTGCATCACATTTCAGAATGTAAGCATTGTTTTGACCGATTGGAATTTGAGCAAAAGCTTAAAACCAGGGTACGCCAACTGAC
>CAZOYJ010000138.1:3309-7281 GCA_964583905.1 uncultured Roseivirgaceae bacterium | reverse complement strand
GCATTTCTTGGCTCGTTCCCGCCTTACCACCCCTTTGATTACCTCTATAATTACGCCATCCGGCATGTCGTGGGCAAACCAAAAATTCCGCCCCGCGCAAACCAGGGAAGGTTTGCCTGCGGTGTGGCTACCGTTTGGCTGGGCGGAGTGATCTACTTCTTTTATGCCGGCCTTCATGGTTTGGGATATGCGGCCGGAGGCCTGCTGGTAGCCATAGCGGTGCTGGTGAGTACTACGGATATCTGCATTCCCTCCATGGTTTATAATTTTTGGTTTAAACGGAAATAATATGAGATCAAAAAACTTACGTACCGCAACTATAGTAGCAGGCTTTTTGATAACAATCTTTACAGGTCTTGCCACGGCACAGGACAACGATCAGGCGTTGCAGACCTTGCCCGCATTTGCTTTATACGACCTGGATGGGAACCTGGTAAAATCAGAATCCTTTTCCGGGAAGTTTCTGGTTATTCATATCGCTACTACCTGGTGTCCGTTTTGCAATGCCGAAGCGCCTTACCTGGAGCAATTAAACAAGGAGTACCAGGATAAAAATGTAAAGGTATTGATCATTGATGTCAAAGAACCAGCCGAATTGGTTAGCGCAAGACTTCAGCAGCGGTTTAACCTGACTTTTCCGGTGCTGCTTGATCCGGAAGGAAAGGTTGCAGCGAGTTTCGCACCCAAAGGCGTTTTACCCGACCTGGCCCGTGATGAGATTATGCTGGCCTCCAACATCCTGGTTGATCCGAAAGGAAAGATTCAATTCTTTTCCTTGCTGGATTCAAAGAATTTTGACGCCAAACTCGTACATCTTAAGACCAAACTCCATGAACTGCTGGCAAGCCAATAGAGTATGGATGTGTGGTTGGTTAGGGTTGGTGCTCTTGCAAAGCCCCAGTAATGCGCAAGCTCAATCTTTTGTTGCGTATACCGGAAAGCCCGTAATGGAAATACGGAAGGGGCGGGAAAAGTTAATCAAACTGGTGTTTACGATTGAGGAGGATTTTTATATTCAGGGAAATAAACTTTCCAACGAACAGTTCATCCCTACAGAATTGAAGATCACGGCACCGGAAGGAATCCAAGTGGGTGACTTCCGCTATCCGGAAGCTGCTACGCTTTATTACGGTGAAGCGGATGTTCAATTGGAGGTCTTCCAAAATACCCTGGGGATAACGGTCCCCATAAAAATTACCGACACGCTGACGAACCCGGCTGATTTGAAATTACAGGGCAGTTTATATTATCAGGCATGCAGCAAGACCAAATGTTATTATCCGCGCGAGCTGGACTTTACGGTAAACATTAAGGTAAAATAATTTAAACCATGCAAGCATGTGAATTTAAAGGACTGTTCATTATCTAATGTAAACCGGCATTAACTCGGTTTAGAATTAAAAGACATTCCCATGGGGTGACCGGAAATATTTATGAGAGGGTCTTTATTTCCATCGCTTCATGGGTATTTTAGTGAGAATTAACGTCTGGCCTGAAAGCTACTGGAGAATTCGAAAAGTAGAGTTTCCGGAAAAAAAAGTTTGATGATCATGGGTGATCCACGCCTTACAGGTGAGGAGATCCTTTAGAATCGTGTACTCCACCCGAATGGTAATCCGGGGAGTTATTTTAGGATTCAGGATAGTGAGAAACTTACATTGACTCATTGTAAATAACCTTAGTTTATTCCCCGTGTGGTTTTCTAAAAGTTCCTGTACGATTTGCAGTTGTACAACACCCGGTGTTACCGGGTAACCTGGAAAATGCCCTAAGTAAACCAGGTGTGCTGGATTTAATTGTATCGTAGCAACCCATCCGGTTTCAGTTTGGAGTTGGCTAAGTTGCTCAAACAGGTTATTGATGAGTTTCAATACAGGTATTATTTAGCCAGTAAGATTAACCCCAAATTTTGAGGAATCAGGTTATTGCACACCAGTACAGTACTTGTATTTCGTCCCGGCAAAGGATGCTCTTCGTTTAATAGTCTGTCCACTGCATAACTCATGGCAAAGGCTGAATTGGTAAGCCAGGTGCCGCAGAATTTCTGGAAGTCAAGTAGTTTCCTTTGTCCGAATAGGCCTTGTAATTCATGAACGGTGCTCGATGTGCTATTTGAGTACAGCACAACATCAATATTGTGGGCAGATAATTTATGGGATTGAAGAAACTGAAGAACGTGTTCCGAAATTCCTTTGATCAGGCCGTAGCTTCCGGAGTCCACCAACGATACGGTTGGCGTATCGGTGGTGGTATTTGAAAGTATGAAAAAAGAAGCTCCAAAGGCAGTCGTTAAGGTTGGGTTGTTGAGCCTCAGGATCATATTAAACAAGACTTCTTCCATTTCATCTGCACCGCCTATCAATACATTGTCGCAGCCGTTAGCCAGACAAACCTGAGCGTCCATTAAAGCTTGTTCAAAGGATAAACTGTTTTGGGTGTGTGTCATGTTGTAGTTATGATTTTTAAGGAGTAGCGAGATTTGACCGGCAATCGTGTTGTGTGTCGAAAGGATAAAGGAGGTTGGTGAGATTAGCCCTCCATTTGCGGAGGTTATTTTATCCAGGAAATTCCGGGTATGCGTGCAACAACCCATACTCGTACCAACAATAATGGCATCAGGTTGTTTTATTCCGGCTTGGTCAAGGCAATCAATTGAACAGGCAATGCTCATTTTAAGCACGTCACTCATTCTTCTGCGATCCATAGCAGGAATCAATTCACTGTAATCAGGGGTAATAAGCCGGGAAGTTTCTGTCAGTTCGGCTAATACCGATGAGTACCCTTTATTCCGGAAGGTAGGTTGATACGATATCGTGGATAAAGCTGTAATACGCATTTAGCTGATTTTGCTGAAGATTAAGCAAGTACAGTTTCCACCAAAGCCAAAGGAGTTGGAAAGTACGTGATTCACCTGAACCCCGATTTTAAAGTTAGTTGCCGGAACAAACCCGGTTTCCTTCATGGGTGCCGAAAAATTTAAATTCGGGAGATGGGCTTGCGATGTGATGGATAAAGTACAATAGACTGCTTCAATGGAACCTGCCGCTGCGAGCGTATGGCCGGTAAAACCTTTGGTTGAGCTAAAAGCCGGAAGATTAGCTCCAAAAACTTTTTGCAGAGCCATCGATTCCGATAAATCGTTATTGCCGGTTCCGGTTCCATGGGCATTCACATAATCGATTTGATGTGGCAATAGCTCGGCTTTTTTCAGTGCATGGCGCATAGCGAGGTAAGCCCCCTTGCCCTCGGCAGAACTGGCCGTTTGGTGAAATGCATCGGTTGCGTTATCCCATCCGGTTAACCGACACAACGGAACGCTTCCGGATAAGGATACGCTACGTTCGTTTTCCAACACCATGAAGCCTGCGCCTTCACCCAGGTTTAGTCCGTTTCGGTGTTCATCAAACGGTTTACAGATTTCGGGATCATAAATGTTTAAAGAACTGAAGCCTTGAATGTTGAATTGCGTTATCGGATCAACTCCACCCACGACTACGCGATCGAGTTTATTGGCTTCAATTAACTGCGCGCCTTGAAGTATGGCGTTGGCTCCGGAAGAACAAGCCGTAGAGATGGTACTGATGTATCCCGATATACCCAGCTTACGTGCAATGTGTTCCGTGCACCTTCCGTTATCATGTGTCATCAACCGGTTGAGCGGGGATGTGAAATTTCCTTTGGATTCAAAATAATAGTGTTCCATCCGGTCCAGTCCGCCAGCAGAAGTTGCGCTGATTAAACCGGTCCGTATACCATGATGGTGTTCTTTATTTTGCCAGGCTTCGTGAGCGGCATGAAGCGCAAGCAGGGTAGTCCGTGAATAATCGTCATCCGACAAAGCAAACCGGTGTACAATCTGTTCGTTGGTCAGGCTTACTTCACCCAGCAATACCGGGTGTGTAGGAGATTTCCGAATCCCGGTAATCCCTGAATTCAGCGCATTAAGATTTTCGCTAACATTTAGCCCTATTG
>CAZOYJ010000138.1:0-3299 GCA_964583905.1 uncultured Roseivirgaceae bacterium | reverse complement strand
CGGTTTGAGTAGTCTGCTCCTGAATATATTCCGCCATCGTATTGATTGATTGAAGCACTTTTCTTCCTACGGTTTCATCCGGAATTTTAACCTTATGGTATTTCTCCAGGATAACCACCAGTTCAAGGGCATCAATGGAATCTAGCCCCAGTCCTTCTACAAACAAGGGGGCATCGTCTTTAATGTCTTCTGGTGTAAGGTCCTGAAGGTTCAGTTCCAGGATGATCTGCTTTTTCAATTCGAGTTTCAGCTCATCCAGATTCAAAAGCTCAGCCATTGTATGTTATAAGTTTAACCGGCAACCTTAATTTCACATTCAATAAGTTTTATGCCTTCCGCAAAGGTCACCGCTTTCAATAAGTACATTTTACCAAGTTGAGCCATAAGGGTAATGTGCGTATGAAGTGTTTGGCCTACCGGTGGCAAATGGTACACGGTTAATTTAGAGATTCCACCCATAAACCCATGTACAGCACTGTCTCGATTCGATTTGTTGAGTACGGCCAGTCCTGCTGCGCTGCTTTGCGCGATGTTTTCAATCAGGCCAAACTCGCGCAACGTTCCATCTTCAACAAAAAGATTGTCTGCGTTTATTTTGAAATCGCTTTCAAAATTATTATCCGAAACACTAATCAGGTTGTCGATCATCACAAAGGGTGCGCGTTGCGGAAGATACGATTCTATATGTTCTTTCCGGATTTTCATTTACGAGTAAAGTCCACCATTCACGTTTATTACCTCACCCGTTATATAGGAGGCTTTTGCAGATGCCAGGAAGCTGACTACATGGGCTACTTCTTCCGGTTCGCCAACCCTACCGATTGGAATAACCTTTAGGTATTTATTCAGCTCCATAGATTCGGTCATGGCCGTACGGATAAAGCCGGGTGCTACAGCGTTAACCGTAATGTTCATCCGTGCAACTTCCTGTGCCAGCGCTTTGGTGGCGCCCACAACGCCCGCCTTGGCAGCAGAGTAATTGGTTTGGCCGGGAACACCTTTCAGCCCGGAAATGGAAGTGATGTTGATGATGCGCCCCGCTTTTTGGTAAAGCATTTTCCGGATAACCTGTTGGGTAACATTAAAGGTGCCCTTAAGCGATACTCCGATAACGTCATCCCAGTTTGCTTCCGTCATCCACATAAACAAACTGTCTTTGGCAACACCGGCATTGTTCACCAACACTTTAATGAATTTATCGGGGTTCTTCTCCTGCCATTCGTGCAGCGTTATATCCACCTCAACTTTATGTTGCACATTGAATTTCAGCAGTTCTCCGCTTCCACCTTCCCTGATGAGTTGGGCCAGCGTTTCGCTGGCAGAAGCCGTGTCCGTTGCGTAATTAATCAGTATGTGGAGGCCATGCTCTCTGAACAATTGTAAGGCAATTGATCTTCCGATGCCTTTGGAGCCACCCGTTACCAGAGCGCAATCCATGGCTTACTTTGAAACATTTTTCTTGGATTTTGCACTGGCCTTGGAAATTCCCAACACCGAAAGCGTAGCGACCGTGAGCCCCGCTAAAACGGCCAGTATATTTCCACCTAGGGAAAAGGCACCGGCAAATCCAGCAATAGCCAGGCAAACGCCTGCACAGAATGTAATCACCAACAACATAACTAAAAAGAAAGTGCCGACTCCCGAAGCAACACCAGCTGCTTGCCTGCGTTTTTTTACTTTTAACTCAGTCGGGTTATCGTTAGGGGTGTCTACCTGAATAGGGTGGTTATTGGAAAACATGGATTGATCAAACGTATTTACCATTTGAGTCACGGGTGTATCATAATTGCTATGAGCAATATTATTTCCAACACCTGCCGACATCATGATGGAAGCCAATGTTACACTCAAATATCCCAACCTATGACGGTTAACCGTTTTGGGAAGCACGAGGGTATCATTTTGAGGTCGGATAAAAGGTACCATCATAAATCCAGTCATCATCAGGGCACCAAACAGGTAGGTGGATATGGGCGTTATTTCATACCCCAACTGGTCAAGGTTGTAGCCATTCATAACACCTAAACCCAAAAGCGGTAATTGCATTCCAACAATCATTCCCTGGGTTTTCTTAGGATTGGCTTTTGCCCACCGGGTTATTTTGGTGGCAACAGGACGAGCAATCCGCAACGTGATCAGCGTGGCCAACCCGATCAGGGCAGACGCGAAATAGAGAATACCATTTCCGTTTTTTCGCTGTTTAATTTTTTGATCGGGAGGGGATCCTGGTGTATCAGTTGGTACTAAACGTAGCGTTGATTCGGTAGCCTGGATGGATTCGGTGTTTATCGATTTGTTTTTGCGCGGCCTGGCTCGTTCCGGTACAGTGGTTTGGGTTGAACTTTCATCATTAGTTATTAACTCTTCCCCGGCTGTGGGTGAAAATTCATCGAGCTTACCCGGAGTGGTTGCAATGGCTGGTTCAACTTTAGGGTGAATTACATAGCGGTCAAAAATGTAGTATTGTTTTTTATGGACTGTGCAGGAGTACAACAGCACCATAAAAACCGCCAACGCAACAAGTTTTTTCATGACTTTGGGGATTAACGGTTACACAACCTTCATCCTTCCCCCTTTTTACTGAATTCCTCCTCAAGTTGTGTATTCCAAGTTGAAGATAAATTTCCGGATTTGGAATTGATCCGGGTTAATAAATTTGATGCTTTTACTAACACATTCTCAACGGGCAGGTTAAAAATCGTTTGACAGGCCAACTCAAGATTCCGGGTCATACTTTGGGATTTCACCCGGCTAATAACCGAAAGCGCTATTCCAACCCGAAATTGCGCCTTGTTTTTTCCGGAAAGGGACGCCAGCTTTTCCAATTGGTTCTTTTCGCAACCCCCCACATAGCCGCAGGCCACACCCACTCCACGCCACAAATCCGGGTGGCGGTGAGGCATAAAACTTTGGATATACGGAGCCAACGCGTCTTCATCGCCTTTTACCAAATACCATAATCGTCTGCCTAATCCTTGGTCAAATCCGGGTAACTGTGCGTCATTAACTAAGTCTGGTATTTGCTGATGCTTGATTGTTCTCCGGCCCCTGAATAGTCCAAAGAAATAACCGATCCCATCAAACAGCATCCGGCAAGTCAAAGGATCAAGTTGTTTTAGATAAAACGCAGGAGAAATTTCTGCTTTGGCAAATGCCCAACCCAACCCGATGGCCATATGAAAATGGTGTTGTTCTTCATGACGATGATAAAACCGATTCCATTCGACTAAATTTTGATTCATTGTTAATTCGTTCAGTGCAATTTCCATAGACGCGCTTTCGTAGGCGATGGATCTGTA
>CAZOYJ010000137.1:0-10066 GCA_964583905.1 uncultured Roseivirgaceae bacterium | reverse complement strand
CACAGGTGGAGATGGGGCATGGAAATTTAGTCGAAGCGGGGGTTCATGTGGGTGTCGGAGCTAAAATCAGGAATCACTGCATTATTCAGGCGGGTTCCGTAATTGGCGTAGACGTAACCCTCGAAGATTTTGTGCAAGTCGGTGCGGGTACTGTAATTAATTCCGGAGTAGTTATAGAAGCCGAAGCCTTTATCGGATCGGGTGTTACCCTTGTATCGGGTATTACCATTGGCAAAGGAGCCCGTGTGGGTGCCGGCTCGGTGGTTATTGCACCGGTAAAAGCCGGTGACACCGTATTTGGAAATCCGGCCCAACCCATAAAGAATTAGCCTATGCCCAAAATTTCCGAAACCGATCTTATTCTTAATCCGGATGGCAGCGTTTACCATTTAAACTTATTGCCGAAGCATATTTCCGATACCGTGATTGCAGTGGGTGATCCCGGTAGGGTGTACAAAGTAAGCCAGTATTTTGACGACATAGAGTTTGAGATGAACAAGCGCGAGTTCATTACCCACACCGGAACCTTCAACAAGAAAAGGATTACCGTTATCAGTACCGGTATTGGCACCGATAATGTGGAGATATTTATGACTGAGTTGGATGCATTGGTGAACATCGACTTGAAAACCCGGGAACCCAAAGCCCGGAAAAAGAAACTGAAAATCATCCGCATCGGAACATCAGGGGCTATGCAGGAAGATATCCCTGTGGGCTCACACCTGGTGAGTGAGTATGGTGTGGGGTTGGATAACTTGATGAGTTTCTACGACCTGCCAACCGATGATTTCGAAGAAGAAATAGCAAGCGATATTCAGGAAAAAGTTAACCTGCCGTTCAGGCCGTATGTGGTAAGGGGTTCACAAAAATTATTGAAACAGATTGGTGCCGATATGATTGTTGGCAATACACTAACGGCACCTGGCTTTTACGCACCACAAGGGCGAAAGGTAAGGGCGGCTACACGCTTGCCCAACTTGTTGAATGACCTTACCTATTATCATAATAAGAACAGCGATTTCTGGCTTACGAATTTTGAAATGGAAACTTCTGCCTTGTATGCGTTTGGTCGTTTATTGGGGCATGAAATGCTTAGCGCTAATGCCATTATAGCCAACCGCATTCAGCACAAGTTTGCAAAAAACCCAGAAAAGGCGGTTGATGCGCTGATACAAAAAGTGTTGGAGCGGATTTGATTAGCCTCCGTTCACCGCGCTATCCATCCGGACGATATACCGTCCCGCATTAAACGGATCTTCGTTATAAAACCCGGAAAGGATGCGGTGTGCAATTTGTTCAACAATCAACTCCTGGTCGGTTTTGCCTTCCTTTCCTCTCCAGAAAACCCGGTTGGGGTGACGCTTCATATCATCAACATAAGTCTTTGCCCGATTGTATTGCTCATCGGTAAACGTAATGGTGAAGCAGGTCTTTACTTTTTGCATACTCATAATAGGTTAAGATTAAGATGCGGTAATGTGTTTACAATCCATGTGCCAGTTGAAAGCTTCGAAAAATACATAAAATGCCGCAGGGATTGAACAGGCATGCCCGTCAGCGGGCATTTTTGTTCGCAGTTGGGACAGTTCGGCAAAGGCGGTATTTTTGAGAAATTTTATGAGAGATCCGATTTGTTTCACGCTGCCTAATGGCATTCGCGTGGTGTATCAGCAGGTTGAAAATACCCGGTTATTTCATGGCGGCTTGTTTATGGATGTTGGCAGTCGCGATGAAGACGAGTCTACACAAGGTCTTACCCATTTTTGGGAACACATGGCGTTTAAAGGTACCCGTAAACGCAAGTCCTTTCAGATCATCAACAGCATCGATTCAGTCGGGGGTGAATTGAATGCGTATACCGACAAGGAGAAAGTTGTTTACTTCGCTTCTGCACGCGATCAACATGCCGAGCGGGTTATTGATGTACTGGCCGATATTGCTTTTAATTCAGTTTTCCCGGAAAATGAAATTGAAAAGGAGCGGGGAGTTATTTTACAGGAAATGGCCATGTACCAGGATAACCCCGATGACACCCTGCAAGATGAATTTGAAGCCCTGCTGTTTAAAGGTCATCCGATGGGCATGAATATCTTGGGCCGTACCGAAACCGTACGCGCTTTCCGCAGAAAAGATTTTATTCAATTCTTTAAAAATCATGTGGATACCGGCCGGGTAGTGTTTAGCTGTGTGGGCAACCTGCCTGAAGACACCATCGAGAAATGGACGCGCAACTATTTTACTACGAAAGTAGTTTACCGGAATGTAAAGCGATTGAAGGCACCGGCATACAAAGCCCGGAAGAACGAGTTGCAACGTCCGGTTAAGCAGGCTAAATGTGCCATGGGCAGGGCGGCTTATCCAACCCATCACAAGTACCGCATTCCTTTTTACCTATTGGTGAACATGCTGGGCGGTCCGGGCATGAACTCAAAACTGAATATGGCTCTGCGCGAAAAACACGGGCATGTTTATTCCATTGAGGCTCATTATATTCCGTACACCGATACCGGAATGTTTGCTATATTTTTTGGAACCAAACCAAGTAAACTTAACCGGTGCATCGAACTGGTAAGCCAGGAGTTGAATAAATTCTGCAACAAGGAACTCACTATGCGGCAATTAAAGGCTGCAAAGGAGCAGTTGAAAGGCCAACTAGCTATGGCCGAAGAAAATAACGTAAACCTGATGATGATGATGGGGCGCACCACACTCGACTTAAACCGCATCCCTGCTTTGGAAGAAATCTTCAACCGTATTGACGAAACTGATTCAGCGTTGATCCTGAACATTGCCCGGGAAATGTTTGACGAAAAGAAACTGAGCTACCTGACAATGGCCCCGTAATTAAAATACAATGGATATTATTGATAAAGATTTACAACACTATGCCGAACAACATACCTCGTCTGATTCGGATTTATTAAAGCGAATTGAACGAGACACCCACGCCAATGTGTTGATGTCGCGTATGTTGTCGGGGCATTTACAAGGCCGGTTGCTGGCCATGATCAGCCAGATGATCCATCCAAAAAGCATTTTAGAGATCGGCACCTATACCGGCTACTCGGCTATTTGCCTGGCCGAAGGATTGGCTGATGATGGACGGCTGGTTACCCTGGATATCAACGAAGAATTGTACGATACAGTAAGCGCTTATTTTAAGGAAGCCGGGCTAACTGAAAAAATTGACTACCGGATTGGTAATGCCCTTGATATCCTACCGGGATTAACCGGTCCGTTCGACCTGGTCTTCATCGATGCCGATAAAGAAAACTATGCCCGGTATTACGATTTAGTGTTCAATCTTGTACCTTTGGGAGGTTATATCCTGGCCGACAATGTGTTGTGGAGCGGGAAGGTGCTTAGTGACAAACCGGATAAGGATACGCGGGCAATCGTTGCGTTTAATCAGAAAGTACAGAAAGATACCCGTGTTGAAAATATCTTGCTTCCGGTACGCGATGGCCTGATGCTTGCACGTAAAGTCAGGAACTGATTTTTTAGGCTGATTATTTTTTAAACTTCAACGTATGAGACTTACAGCCATTTTTGTCCTGTTCATGCATTGTGCTTATGCACAATCGCCACAGGTGCCACACAAAATGAACTTTGCCGGCATAACCCTAACCATTCGGGATGATGCACGAAGGGAAATTCAAAAGGATGTGGATGCCCTTACCCAATACCCGAAATACTTCAACATAAAAGTTGAGCGCGCTAAAACCTACTTCCCCATCATTGAAAAAATATTTGCAGAAGAACGCCTGCCCGATGATTTTAAATATTTAGTGCTCCAGGAAAGCGCACTGATCCCGGATGCGGTTTCGGTTTCCAATGCCGTTGGCTTCTGGCAGTTTAAAGATTTCACCGCAATGGAAATGGGCTTGCGCGTGGATAAAGAAATTGATGAACGCATGAACATTGCTTCTTCTACCCGCGCAGCAGCACAATACCTCAAAAAGAATAATCACTATTTCAACAACTGGGTCTATGCGTTACAGGCTTACCAAATGGGTGCCGGTGGGGTTATGCGCTCCATCAGTGATTACGAAAGCGGGGCCAAGCATATGGAAATAACCAGCAAGACCTACTGGTATGTAAAAAAGTATTTGGCACACAAAATTGCATTTGAAGGTGCCGTGAAAGGCCGGGGTGAAATTGAAGTAATTGCCTACGAGAATCATCAGATAAAATCACTGACCGAACTGGCTAAAGAATTTGCAATACCAGCCGATCAGCTTCAGGAGTATAACAAATGGGTCAAAAAAGGAACCATCCCGGAAGACCGGAAATACATGGTGGCCATACCCACGCACGGAGAATCAAAGCACGTATATGCAGCGGTTGCAAAAGCCAATGCAAATTCATCACATGCGCAAACCACTCCGGTTGAGGGAAGCAAACGGGTGGAGGCCAAGTCCGCCATCGCCAGCCCGGTTGACAAGAAATTTATTCATGGATTACCGGCAGTAAAAGCAGAAGCCGGAGAAACAGCTACAGCCATGGCTAAGCGCACGGGTGTCAACCTTTCCTATTTCCTGGCCTGCAACGATATCTCCATCAGCGATCCGCTGGTGGCCGGTCAATATTATTACCTGAAGAAAAAGAAAACCCGGGCTCATGTGCCCGCGCACACTGTGCTGCTTATGGATGAAAATCTATGGTCGGTTAGTCAGCAATATGGCGTTCAGTTAAAACGATTGAAGAGGTTAAATCCGGCATTAACGACCGTGGCATTAACGCCCGGTACCGTGGTGCAACTACCGGCTGCTCCGGGTAAGCCGGCACCTGCCTACACCGAGGTTATTGCTCCGGAAATTGAATCGGGATCCTACTTCAGCTGGTCGGTTGATCCGAAAACCGTTGAAGCATCGGTAAAAGTTGAAGGGGAAGGAACTTTTGTAACGCCCCCCGTTACAACAGCATCGTTGGATAACCTCATGACGACCTTGTCCGTTACACCTGAATCGGTTCAGGCGGGGTTGCTTCCGGATAGACATGTGGTATCGGCCGGAGAAACTTTGTACTCCATTTCCAAAAAGTATAATGTTGGAGTTATGGACCTTGTACACTGGAATCAGCTCAAACTGGAGGCCGGGATCAAACCTGGTCAGGTGTTGATAACAAAGGGCGTGCGTGAGGATGAGGAACCGGTAGTGCAAGCCAACAGCCCCGAAGGATATATCTTCTACGAAGTGAAGGCTTCCGATACGTTGTATAGTGTAGCCCGCCAATACGGGGTTACTATTAAGGAGTTAATGGACTGGAATAAAAAACAGGATTTTAGCGTTACTGCAGGCGAAAAACTGAAAATACACCAGAAATAGCCATGCATTTTCTTCCTTTTTGTTGAATTTATTACTTCAACCCATGGATTTAAGTATCAGAACTTCCATTGTTTTCAAAAAAAGATATTTTTGTACGTCATCCTCAGTAGATGAATTAAATAGGGTACAACTACTTTTAGACAAACTATGCAAACCGACACCCAATCACTCGACCTCGTAATGCTGGTGGATGATAATGAAACCGACAACTTTATCAGTAAGCGAATCATTGAAATCACAAAATTTTCCAGGCGGGTAGAAGCCAAAAATTCCGGTAAAACCGCCCTGGATTATCTGAAAGAAAATCAAAACGACCCCGAAAACCTTCCAAGCCTCATATTTCTTGACATCAACATGCCCATTGTAGACGGTTTTGTGTTTTTGTATGAGTTTGAGAAATTCAATGAATTGGTACGTAATAAGTGCAAGGTGATTATTTTGTCCAGTTCAGACAATAAGCGTGATATCGACAAGATTGTAAATAACAATCATGTTATTAAATTTATTACCAAGCCGCTTACGGAGGTCGCCCTGGATGAGATTAAGCTTAACAGCATTTGAACATCTCTCAGTACGGAGGCACCAAATCTTTAAATCAACCCTAATGAAAAAAAACTCTCTACCGGGAGTAATCCTTCTCTTGGTTTACTTCGGATTACCTCTTGCTTCCCACGCGCAGTTTGTTACACCCGACTCCACTACTAATTGGAAACGAAAATTAGTTTTCAATTTTAATATTAACCAGGCTTCTTTCACCTCCAATTGGAAGGCCGGGGGTATAAACTCCATCGGAGTAAACGGAGCTTTTAATTATAAATTCAAGTATACTTCCGGCAAAAGCTCCTGGGATAATGAAATAGATTTTCTCTATGGATTTGTAAATAACAAGGGCCAGGGTTTTCGTAAAACACTTGATCGGATTTTCCTCGATACAAAATATGGTCACCAGTTAAACGAAAAATGGAGCCTGTTTACGTCATTGAATTTTCTATCGCAGTTTTCAACAGGTTATAAGTATGATGATGATAATAACGGCTCCCTGATTTCTGATTTTTTAGCTCCGGCTTTCATTACTTCTGCCTGGGGATTGGAATACCGTCCAGTTGAGTATTTTAAAATGGGTATTTCGCCTTTTGCACCGCGGTTAACCATCGTGCGCGATAACAACGGCCGTTTTGATGAAGTTAGCCCGGAAAGTCCGTATGGTGTACTGGTAGGCGAGTCGTTGCGCTACGAGTGGTTTGCCTTTCAATTTACAGCCGACTTCGATAAAAACATTGCCGAAAACATGAACCTAAAGTGGCGGTATATGCTCTTTGCTAATTATGAAACGCTGGCGGGTAAAACCATTGACCACCGCCTGGACCTTATGATTAATGCCCGGGTTAATAAATTTATTTCCGTGAGCCTGGGCGGCATTCTGCTGTACGACTACGATCAGGACAGCGGGGTACAGCTTAGCCAGGTGTTTAATTTAGGGTTTCGGTATTCGTTCCAGAATTTTGCCGAATAACAACAAGGAATGGATCGCTTTAAAAGTCGGGGTCCAATCCTAATTTTTCCTTTAACATCTTCAGGTTCGGATTTTTTTCGGCCAGGTGGTCAAACTTTTCCCGGTTGGTATAGATTACTTTCTTGTCGTCTGCTTGCTGAAGTTCTCCCATAACCTGTATAGAATAATTTTCAACACGTTCACGGATAAAGGTTGTAATGTCGGTTTTTAATCCGTTAAGCAATGTTTCCTGAACCGGATTGTGCAAATGAACGATTACCGAATGCTCATGCAATTCAATCTTCTGCGTAAGCAGTTGGTATTCGGCCCGGTATTTTTTGCGGGTGTCGGCAAATTCATCCCAGGCTTTTTTTAGCTGTTCAAATGTAAAAGGTTGGTTGGGAAGCGGTGTGGCCGGCTCAATAACAGACTCTGTTTTTGTTTCATCGCTGTTTTGCAGCAACGCATTGAGTTTGGGAACTTTTAAGGTACTGGCAGACCGCTGGGATTTTAATCCGTTTTTTGATGACGGCACTTCTACCGGTGCAGTTACGGGTGATCCGGCTGGTGCCGAAGGTATTTTTTTTACTTCAGGTTTCGCTTCGTGATCTCCTTCTGGCGCTGAAACCGAAGTTACGGGTTCGTCACTAATTTTTTTTTTAATGATGCTTGTGGAGGAGCAACCGAAGTTACGTCAATAACCGATTGTACATGCGCCATTTTCATTAGCGCCAACTCAACCGTAAGCCGTTGGTTTTTGCTTGCCTTGTAGTTGATGTCGCACTGCGTGGCAATGTTTAGCCAGGAAAGCAGGAGCGAAGGAGCGGTGGATTGTGCCTGGAGTGCATATTTTTTCTGAACGCTTTCCGGCACCTCCATCAGTTGTGTTGTGCGGGCATCCTGCGACACCAGCAGGTTGCGCAAGTGTTCGGCCAGCCCAACAATAAAATTCTGACCATCAAAACCTTTACGCAATATTTCATCCAGGATGAGCAACGGTTGCGAGTGATTTTCGGAGCGCAACGCGTCCACCACCCGGAAGTAATAATCGTAGTCCAGAATGTGCAGGTTGCTCAGCACACTACCGAACGTGATGCCCTTGCCGGCCGAATAGGTTACCATCAGGTCAAAAATGGAGAGTGCATCGCGTAAAGCGCCATCCGCTTTTTGGGCAATCAGGTGCAGGGCTTCTTCTTCGGTTTGGATGCCCTCGTGTTCGGCAATTTTTTTCAGGTGCAGACTGATGTCTGAAATCTGGATCCGGTTAAAATCAAAAATCTGGCACCGCGAAAGAATGGTAGGTATAACCTTGTGTTTTTCGGTTGTAGCCAAAATAAAAATGGCATAGGCGGGTGGTTCTTCCAGTGTTTTCAAAAAAGCATTGAAGGCCTGGTTTGAAAGCATGTGCACCTCGTCAATGATGTACACCTTAAATTTGCCAAACTGCGGAGGATACCGCACCTGGTCGATCAGGTTGCGGATGTCGTCAACCGAATTATTGGAGGCAGCATCCAGTTCAAAGATGTTGAGTGTATTAACTTCCGATTTCTCTTCAAAGCCGTTGATCAACCGCGCAACGATACGTGCGCAAGTGGTTTTGCCAACGCCCCGTGGCCCGCAGAATAAGAGCGCCTGTGCCAGTTTGTTCGTATCAATCGCATTCCTGAGGGTGGTGGTAATGTGTTCCTGTCCAACAACCTCATCGAATCCGGTTGGCCGGTATTTACGTGCCGATACAACAAAATTATCCATGGGGGCAAATTAACCTTTTTAGCCTGTAAATGAGAAATGATTTTTTGGGATTACTGAAATCTGAATGGGGTTAAATTTTAACCGTAATGCCGTTGCTAAACCGGTAAATCGTTCGGGTGATGGGCACGATCGGCCGGTTTTCAAAACTCAGCGTAAACGAACTGGTCCACAGCAAGCGGCTGGTGAGTTTGGTGTTCAGGTTCAGATCGGTATTGTAGCGGTTTCGCCAGCCATGGATGTCGCCATCGTAGGCGGTTTGGAAATATTGGATGGAGTTAAAATCTGCCCAGTCTGAAATCTTGAGTCGGAACACCAGGTAATTGGTTGATTTCCAGAAATTGGCCTGCACGGTTTGTTCCGAACCGGGCACCGCCCACCGTTCCGATTCATACATCACACCAACACTAAAGGTAAATGTAACGTGTTCGTTTTTATATAACCGGTGCCGCATGCCTACTCCGGCCAGCAGCCGGGGCGACAGGCCCCTGAAATTGTCGTACTGGTATTGTGCAAAGGCTTCGGGATAAACTTTCCGATCTTTTCGGTAGTCGAACCGGAAATGTTGATACCCCGTGTTGAGGAAAGGGGATTCATTGATTTTGAGGTAGTTGATGTTGGTAATGGAGGAGATGCGATGCTTGCCCGGGAAATAGGCAATACTCGATTTCCAATCAAAGCCGAAAAATTCTACGGGGGCTTCGGCAGCCGCGCTCCGGTTATACATCACCAGGCTTCCGGTTAAATTGCCCAGAAATTTTTTGGTAGTGTCGCGGTCTAAGGCCGATTTTTCAATGTTTAAAATCTGCGCCATCGGGCAGAACGGTAACACCAGAAAGAGGATAAAAAATATTTTTTGAGTCATGTTTCAAAATTAAGGGCACGACTTTAAAAATGAAGGAGATGTGCAATAATCTGCCGGGGGAACTATTTTACAGGTATATTTGTCACCCTTTCGCCTTTGGGTAAACAGGTAAGCGTTATTTGAAATATTGGGGCCGACCGGTTTTGACAGGATGTTTGATGACGTATGTAAGCATGCAGGCTCATAGGATGAGAGCCTTTGAAAGATAGTCCTGAACCATACGTGGCGAGACTAACTACGCCATGGCTGCTTAATCTAACGATACGTTAGGTTAGCTTATCTCCGCGTAGCGCGGGGAGGCCATCATCGCTCAGCGCGTTGTTCTGCAAGCGCTGGAATAGCGGTGTCGTTTTGCGGAACTGCGCTGTGTGAAGTTGCGGCACACAGCTAAGACAAAGTAACTACGGAATAGTTTGGTTGTTGCCTGCCGGATTATTCCCGACAATTAAAGTCAACTAAGCATGTAGAAGATACGATTATCATCTTCTCTGGACCAGGGTTCGATTCCCTGCGGCTCCACATTCCAAAGAGTAAGCTTGAAGCGAAAGACCAGGGTTCCCTGACTGCCGTCAGGCAGGGATTCCCTGCGGCTCCACATTCCAAAGAGTAAGCTTGAAGCGAAAGACCAGGGTT
>CAZOYJ010000136.1:0-10086 GCA_964583905.1 uncultured Roseivirgaceae bacterium | reverse complement strand
CGGAGGTTCGGTAATGGTTACGGTATGCGATACTAAGGTACCCAGCATTGCGTTGCCGCTGATGCCGGTTAGCGTGATAATGATGGTTTCATTCGGGTCATACAGACCATCGGCAATTGTATTAACCTGAATGCCGGTTGGAGTAATGGTATAAGTGAAGTCGGTGGTTTGCGTGGCCGTGCCACTCAGCGAAACGGTCGGCACTACCCCATCGGGCAAGGTCATGTTAAACGGAACAAGAACCTGACCACCCTCTTCTACCGAAGAAGTGGCCGTACCGAACTCAACTACAATCGGAGGTTCGGTGATAGTTACCGTATGTACCACCTGGCTGCCTAATACTGCGTTGCCGCTGATGCCGGTAAGTGTAATGATAACCGTCTCATTCGGATCGTATAAACCATCGGCTACAGCCGAAATCAGAATTTTTTCGGAGGTAAGCGAATACGTGTAATCGGCATTTTGAGTAGCCGAACCGGTTATACTAAATGTGGGCACAACACCATCTGGTAACGGTGTATTGAAGAAAACTTCCACCTGATCTCCTTCCGCCACTGAAGAGGAGGTTGTTACAAATTCGACTACCAGTGGAGGTTCACTTAGGGTTATGGTGTGGGTTAGCAAGGTGCCCAGTTCAGCATTTCCGTTAATGCCGGTCAACGTAATGACAATGGTTTCGTCCGGATCATACACGCCATCGGCTATTGCGGAGATTTGGATGCCATTCGGAGTTAGCGAATAGGTAAAATCCGAACCGGGCGTTGCTGAACCGGCCAACGAGAATGTGGGTATAACACTTGCGGGCAACACCAGGTTAAAGGCTACGATGGCCTCCTCGCCTTCGCTGACACTGGATGACGGTGCAGCAAATTCAACCACCAATGGATCTTCGGTGATGGTAATGGTGTGGGTAGTGATGCTTCCCAATTCGGAATTTCCGGTGGCACCGGTTAACATGATGATGATGGTTTCATCGGGATCATACACTTCATCAAAAACGAAGTTAAAGACCAGGCCCTCGGAAGTTTGTGTATAGGAATAATCCGTTCCGGTGGTAGCTGTTCCGGTAATCGTAAAGGAAGGAACAACCTGTGGCGGTAAAGGCTCAGCATACCGTACGGTATACGATTCGCCTTCTTTAACCGTGGACGATGCTGTTTCAAACTCAACCACGATTGGATTTTCTGTAATGGTAACGGTATGTGTTACCTGTGTACCCAGTACAGCGTTACCGCTGATTCCCGTAAGTGAGATGATTATAGTCTCATCCGGATCATACAGTCCATCGTCCGTCAAGCTAATAGCAATACCGGTTGAAGTAATAGTATACGTGTAGTCGACACCGGAAGTAGCCGATCCTGAAAGGGATAGGGTTGGCACAACTTCAGGAGGTAATGTAATATTAAACGGCACAACAAGGTTGTCGCCTTCACCTGCCGATGTAGAGGCAGAGACAAATTCAACAATCAACGGAGGTTCCGTTATCGTCATGGTGTGCGTTACGGTAGTTCCCAGTTCGGCATTACCGGTTACTGCGGTTAACGTTATGACTATCGTCTCATTTGGATCGTACAGTCCATCGGCTACGGTGGTAATCAATACACCATCGGCTTCAACGGTGTACGTATAATCCGATCCCTGGGTAGCTGTACCGCTAAAGTTGAGTGTGGGTGTAACGCCATCAGGTAATGCCTGATTAAAGGCAACTTTATAAGCATCTCCTTCAGCAACTGTTGAGGTTGACGTTGTAAATTCAACTACTAAAGCAGGTTCTTTGATGGTTACCGTGTGCGTAACTACCGTGCCCAACTCCGCAAAACCGCTGACATCCGTTAGGGTTATTACAATCGTTTCATCCGGATCGTACAGACCATCGTTGATCAGCGAAAGCTGGACACCACTTGGGGTGATCGTATAGGTGTAATCATCACCTTGTGTGGCTGTTCCGCCAAAAGTAATTTCCGGAACGACTTGTTCGGGTAAGGTTAGCGTAAAGGGTACAGTAATCTGCTCTCCTTCATTGGCTGTACTGGCATTGGATTGAAATTCAACAACCAGAGGAATATCTGATATGGTTATGGTGTGGGTTTTCTGATCGCCTAATTGTGCATTGCCACTGATGCTTGTAAGGGTAATAAGTATCGTTTCTTCCGGATCATACAATCCATCTTCCACTACCGTGAAAAGGATTCCATTATTGTTTATTACATACGTGTAGTCAACGCCATGAGTAGCGGTTCCATTCAAGGTAATAGAAGGAACAACCCCGGCTGGTAAGGTCATGTTAAAACTCACCAGGATGTCTTCTCCTTCCGTAACAGCCGAGGTTGCTGATTGAAACTCAACAATTAACGGAAGCTCCGTGATGGTTACCGTATGTGTTTTCTGGGATCCTAACACTGCGTTACCGCTGATGGCCGTTAAGGTAATCAGAATCGTTTCATTTGGATCGTACAGGCCATCATCGATAAGGGTTAATTCAATTCCGGTAGTTGTTACGGTGTAGGTATAATCAACACCCTGTGTTGCAGAACCACCCAACGAAAGGGTGGGCACAACGCCACCTGGCAATGTCATGTTAAAGGGTACAGTAAGCGATTCACCTTCACCGGCTGTAGATACTACGGTTGCAAATTCAACTACGAGGGCAGGTTCAATTATCGTAACGGTATGGGTAACAGTAGTGCCTAATACAGTATTTCCACTTGAACCTGTAAGGGTAATAACGATGGTTTCATTGGGCTCATACACACCATCACTCACGGTGCTGATAACTATACCATTTGAATTTACTGTGTAAGAATAATCGTCTCCCTGCGTTGCCGTTCCGCTGATACTTATCGTGGGCGTAACACCTTCGGGCAGCACCTGGTTAAATAACACTGTAACGGCCTGCCCTTCATTCACAGAAGATGAAACGGTTTGAAACTCTACAATTAACGGAATATCATGAATTGTAACCGTGTGGGTTAGTTGTGTTCCTAAGACAGCATTCCCGCTAATGCCCGTAAGGGTTATAATAATGGTCTCGTCCGGATCATACAAACCATCGTTGATAGCAATTAATTGAATACCTTGTGGTGTAAGGGTATACGTGTAGTCAACATTTACTATTGCCGTGCCACTAAAGGTTAGTGTTGGAACAACTCCACCGGGCAATACCATATTAAAAGGAACCACGGCTTGTTGACCTTCAGTAACAGCAGAAGAAGCCGAACTAAATTCAACCACAATAGGCGCCTCCGTAATGGTAACCACATGGGTAATTACATCGCCTAATACCGCATTCCCGGTTACACTCTTCAGGGTTATTTCGATGGTTTTATCCGGATCGTATAAGCCGTCATCCATTATGGAAAGCTGGATTCCAGCTTCGGTTAAGGTATACGTATAATCATCTCCTTCAACAGCGGTGCCTTTAAATTCCAGCGTAGGAGTAACACCCTCTGGCAAGGTAACGGAATAGGCAACGAAATGATCTTCACCTTCATTTACGGCAGAGGCAGCTGATGCGAACGCAATAACCAGCGGAGGCTCTGTTATCGTTACAGTGTGGGTAGCCGTTGCACCGATAGTGGCATTTCCGGTTACCGTTTTCAGGTGAATGATAATGGTTTCATCCGGATCATACACTTCATCATGAATGAGTGTTAACACTACACCTGTTGAGGTAACCGTATAAGTGTAGTCTTCTCCTTCAATAGCTGTTCCCTCAACCTCCGCGGTTACAGCTACACCGGCAGGTAATGGCTTTTTAAATTCAACGGTATGTACGGTCCCCTCCGAGGCAGATGAAGCAGCAACATTAAACTCAACCACTAATGGTGGCTCATGTATGGTTAGGGTATGTACGGTAACCGGACCTAATTGAGCATTGCCATTAAATCCGGTGAGGGTAATAATAATGGTTTCGTCAGGATCCTGAACATCATCGCCCTTAAGGTTGAAAACTAATCCCGATGGTGTGATGGCGTACTCATAATCCGTTCCCTGAGTAGCGGTGCCTCCTAATGAAAACACGGGCGTAACGCCATTCGGTAAAGGGATATTGAAAAGAACAGTAACGCTTTCACCTTCAGAGCCCGTTGATGCTGCCGATTGAAATGAAATCTGTGGTTTTACAACCTCATTATCATTACAATTAGAGAAGGTTATTAACCCCGCCAGAAAAAATGCCGGCAATACTTGAAGGAGTCTTTTCACTATACTGTGAGATTGAGCGTATTCTTATTCTTTACTTCGTTGTAATTTCTTTTCAATGATTTTACGGGCCTCATCGTCCAGAATAAATTGAACAGGTTTGGCACGGCTTCCGGTGGCGGCAACGGTAATGATGGAGACATCATTGTAATTACTGCCGGCTTTTACAAAGGTCTGAGCGATCACATCGGGTGAGTTGTACGGGTCATTGTAGGTATTTTTGTTAGCAAAGGTGTAATCGGCAGAAAATGAAGCCCGGTTCGACACTCCACCCGCGGCCAGCGTCAGATTTCCGCGATAGGATCGGAAATTAACTTTGACTTTTAAATTATCCGAAGTGCCTTCAACATATACGTAACTGAGTGCCCAGTTACCATTGGTTTCAACAAGAGGAATAGTGGTGGATTCGAATCCGGTTCCAATATCAGCAGACCAAAGTGCTCCTTTAGCGGTATAAACTCCTGGCGATGTTTCAAACCACACCAATAAATCCATGTCCACATCACCGGCTGTTCCGCTTTCCGTTTCCCAAGACAAATCAATTTTTAATCGTGCAGCCTGGGTACCCGGGGCATCATCTTCATCGGTGATGGTCACGGTATGGGTTGTGTTAGCGCCAAGTACTACATTTCCGGTAAAATCGGTAAGGGTTATAATTACCGTTTCATTGGGGTCGTAAATCTCATCGGTAAGTACCGTAATTAAAAACCGACTAGTGTTAATGTTAACTGTATAATCCTGATTTAAAGTGGCCGTTCCACCTAATGTATAGCTCGGTGTTACCCCATCAGGAAGCATCTGGGTAAAAGAAATAATTACACTGGTCCCCTCAACGCGGGTTGAGGCTGTTGTTGTAAATCCGATTACCAATGGAGTTTCGGTAATAGTAAGCGTGTGGATTAATGTTGTTCCTAATTCCGCATGCCCGCTTACACCGGTAAGCGTAACGATAATGGTTTCATCGGGGTCGTAAATTCCATCATCAATAGTAGTAAACACAATACCATTCGAACTTACAGCCATGGTATAATCGACATCCTTGGTTGCCGTTCCGCTTAAAGTAATATTAGACGCTGCAACTGTAACTCCGGATGGAAGGGGAGTCATAAACTCTACCGTTACGCTCTGTCCCTCCAATACACTGGAAGCAGTTTGCTTGAACTCAACTTTAGTTTTCGGAGGAGTTGGTTCGCTGTCCTTCCCACAATTGGAAAGGGTGAGTACGACCATCAGTAACAGGATTGGGGACAAACGTAAAAAATGTTTCATTGCTTTTTGGACTAGCGGATTAAACTGCAATATAATGATACAAAAAACTCCCCGGTCGTAACCGACCGGGGAGTTTCATTAATTCTAAGATATTCTGTTTTTAGTTAGGGCAAGGAACTTCAACCATTCCGCGAACATCCAGGTGGATTCCGTAGAAGTTGGATGCATTAACCGTAACCTCAAGGTCATTTCCTTTATAGGTAGTGAAACGACCAGGCGAAGGATTGCCAGAAGGCGCTACACTATAGCCCTGAATCTTAACTGCGTTATCACCTTCTTGCAAGCTCCAGCCGTCTGCCAAAGAGATGGTAATGGTTACTTTTCCATCAGAAACAGCCGAGAAGTTAGCAGAACCTGCTACGTGGTGCTGACCAGCGTAGATGACCACATCACCTTCAGCATACGGGGTGTAGGTTGCCCAGTTACCACGTGCGATGTAACGCGGGCCGTTTACCCAAGCGGTTTCATCGTTGGACTCGTAGCACTTTTCTTTATCACAATCGCCATCAAAATTGTATGCCCCAAAGCAACCGCCACCTGATTGTTCATTTCCTGCTTTGATGTAAACAGTTCCGCCTGAAGATTGGGTATCCAGTGTAATTACTACAATAATATTTTGGCTGTAGCCTGCATCCAGTTTAATAGAATTTGCATCAGATACACTGAAGCATTCATCACCCTGACCGGTTCCGGCCTTTAACAAGCCCATGGCGTTTTCACCGTTTACGGTAAAAGAAGAGACGTTACCCAGATTAAGGGGACTCTCGTCACAATCAGAGAAATTAAACATAACGTGACTGATAGCCTTAGCGCCTGCATTCAGATTAATGTTAAACGTAAAAGTCGTACCATTACTGGTAGACGAACTCACGCTGTAATCCTCAATATTGGCAGCCGATGAGCCAGCATTAAAGACTTCTTCGTTTTGGAGCTGACAGGCAGAGGCCATCAGAACTACCATTAAAAACCAACTTATTTTTTTCATAATTCTCGTGTTTTTGATTTAAACCTGGGGTAAAAGTATACCGGAATTATGAAGAAACCATGAAGAACTTACATTCAACGAAAAAAAAGTTCATTTATCCGAAAAAGTGTCATTTCAAGGAAATTCGTGGGGAATCAAATCAAGCCCCGCCTCATTTCAAGCTTAAATTACAACACCTAACTATTTGACAAGTAAATCACTAAGTAAAAACTCCCCGGTGCAGCACCAGGGAGTTAAAAAAATTACTATTGCGTAAGGAATGAAATACGATCTGCCAAACCGGATAATTTCTAATCCCGAAATGAATTTTCAGTTGAATGACTGGGATAATGACCCCGCGTTGAATTCAGATTTCGGTTGGTCTGTGATTTCGTTGCTATCCCGGATCAACCGGATTGCCTTTTTTATGGTGGTTTCAGACACCCCGAATTCTTGCGAAAGCCTGCGCACGCTTTCACGATAACCGGCCCCATTGGCTCTTTCCTGCCGGTAACGTTGGTAATACTCCACATAGGTAAGAATACTGTTGCTTAACAGCCCGCGCTTATTCAAATACCGGATAATGCCTTGGCGATACAATTCGAGAACACTCATAACTTCAGTCTTTTTGTTAGTAATAAACCCTAAAAGCAACCAACTGTAGAGTTTAAACATACAGGGATACATAAGTTGGGGCATTAGAAAGTAACCCACTTTTATGAAGATTTCATGAACTTAAATTTCATGAAATTAGTAAGGAATTATAAATCAATGTCGTTTAGTTAAGAGAATATCCCCAACGCGCGCCCCTTACCCCTAGTCACCGCGCGAGGGCTCTCTTTAGGGAAGTGTAGGGCGCGCCAGGCTTAACTAACGGCATTGAATTATTAATTATAACTGACTTACGCATGCATGCACTGACTGAATGTAGATTTTGTGAAACATTAGTTTTTTGCCTTCCTGGCTATCCCTCCGGGAGGTAAACCGGTAGGCAGGCTATTGTAGCAAAATCTTAAGCCCATTAATGGCCACTAAACCTCAAAAGCACAAAAATCCACAAAAGTGTGTACGACCAGATAATAATGTAGAATGTATAAGTAATTGAACACCTGATCTAATAAAAAAGAAGCTCCCCAACCTTATGGCCGGGGAGCTTCGAGAGAGGTCTGTTTGACCAGTTGATCTATATACTACTCACACTCAACTTCAACCATTGAACGAACATCCAGGTGGATTCCGTAGAAGTTAGCTGCCGGAACAGTTACTTCAAGCGAATTGCCTTTGTGCGCAAAGCGGCCTGGAGAAGGATTACCCGAAGGCGCGCTGCTGTATCCTTGAATTTTCACACCATTACTTACACCTTGCAGACTCCAGCCTTCAGCCAATGCGATCGAGATAGTTACCATACCATTAGATACTGCTGAGAAAGAAGCTGTACCGGCAACGTGATGCTGACCTGCGTAAACAACCACCGAACCTTCAGCATATGGGGTGTAAGTTGCCCAGTTGCCACGTGCAATGTAGCGGTAACCAGCAGCCCATGCTGTTTCATTTTTATAGTCGTAGCACTTATCAGGATCACAATCGCCAGCGAAATTATACGCGCCAAAGCAACCGCCACCGGATTGAGGCGCACCCGCTTTAATGTAAACTGTTCCACCTGAAGATTGAGTATCCAGTGTAATCACAACTACAATGTTTTGGCTGTAGCCTTCATCCAGTTTAATGGAGTTAGCATCAGACACACTAAAACAATCATCACCTTGACCGGTACCTGCTTTTAACAAGCCCATAGCATCTTCACCGTTTACGGTAAAAGAAGATACATTACCCAGGTTAAGGGCATTTCCGTCACAATCATTAAAATTAAACATTATGTGACTGATAGCCTTAGCGTTACCATTCAGGTTAATGTTAAATGTGAAAGTTTTACCATTACTGGTCGAGGAGCTAACACTGTAGTCTTCAATATTAGCGGCTGATGAGCCGGCATTGAAAACTTCTTCGTTTTGGAATTGGCAAGCAAATGCTGCGAATGCCAACGTAAAGAGCAAAGTAACTTTTTTCATGTGAGTTTTTGTTTGGTTTATCAAATTTTGACCTGTATCCGGGGGGTAAGTGATTGGTAACCCGCTGGTCGAAAAATATGTCCATTCGTCTATACTTTAACCCTAAGACTTTAAAAAATGACGTCAAAAAGCTCCCAAAAGCGCAATCCACCTTATAAAGTTTAGCCGATATACTGTAAGAATTAATCCTATATTTCATCTAAAGGGCTGGTTTTTTAAGAAATTGCATGCGTCATATTGTACCCGTTTCGGTCGAAATCAGGCCGGTTAATTCCTGGAGATCATCCCTTAAAACGTATATCTACCTGCCCTCCCATCTCTATAAAAATGAGCCGCGCTGGATACCCCCATTTTATGCTGATGAATGGGACTTCCATGATCCCGCAAAAAATAAGGCTTTATCGTATTGCGAAACCGTTCGCTTTCTGGCTTATTGTGGTAATAAACCCGTTGGCCGGATTCTTGGCCTAATCCACCACCCCTATAATCAAGCACATGGCGAAAAAACTGCCCGCTTTTTTAATTTTGACTGTATTGATAATCAAGAGGTTGGGCATGCTTTACTCGCGGCTGTTGAACAATGGGCCCTTTCGAAAGGCATGAATAAGCTAGTGGGTCCTTTTGGGTTTTCAGATAAAGATCCACAAGGCTTACAAATTGAGGGATTTGAACACCTTCCAGTATTGGCAACCCCGGCCAATCCATCGTATTTGCCAGAATTGCTTAAGCAAGAAGGTTTTCAAAAAGAAATGGATTGTGTTTCGTACAGGATTGAAGTGCCCGATCACGTACCGCCAACATTTCAAAAGATTACGGAAAGATTATCTAAAACCAATCGGTATAAGTTGGTTGAGTTTACCACCAAAAAACAACTTAAGCCTTTTATTATACCGGTACTAAATCTGGTCAACGAAGCCTACTCCCCCATTTTTGGGTTCATGCCCTTAAGTAAGGAGGAAATGAGAAAGCTGGCTAACCAATACCTGCCCATACTCGACCCTGAATTTGTAAAAATTGTGGTTACAGATTCAGGCGATGTGATTGCCTTCGTAATCGCATTACCCGATATGAGTTTGGGGATTCAAAAAAGTAGGGGCAAACTCTTTCCGTTTGGATTTCTCCATATCCTTATTGCCATGCGCAAAACACAACAACTCAATCTAATGCTGGGCGCCATAACACCCCGACTTCAGGGATTGGGATTCAGCGCGTGGCTGGGCCAGGCATTACTTAACTCAGCCATCAAAAGAGGATTTACCGTAATGGACAGCCACCTTATATTGGAAAATAACTACCCCATGCGCAGGGAGTGTGAAAATTTAAACGGTACGGTCTATAAACGATTCCGGATTTCTTCGAAGTCGCTTTAAACGTAAGCGGACGTATCGCCACTAAAATACAAAAACACAAAACCTCACCAAATCTTTTGTGCACTTTAGTGTTTTGGTGATTTCGTGGCATTGTGAAATCAATAATTCCAAAAATTAAGCTGTGTCAGCCTGAAGGGTTTATTATCGTTTACGTGTATTTTCGAAACAAACTTTAAGTAAGGACAATGAAGAGAGTATTACACTTCGCATTTCT
>CAZOYJ010000135.1:0-10160 GCA_964583905.1 uncultured Roseivirgaceae bacterium | reverse complement strand
AACAGGGATTATCCGGAGCCGGCCAAAAATTTCTGCATGGCCTCAACCACCCGTTCCGGTTCTTCTTCCTGCGGGAAATGCCCGCACCGCTCAAGCCGAACAGCGGTGGATGCCGGAAAGCCTGCCTGAAACTTTTCCAGGTGCTTTGCAGTAACAAACTTGTCGTTCATCCCCCAGATCAGCAGCATCGGCTTTTCCTGCAGAACATTTTTCTTGTTCCACAATTCCTCAAACCAGGATTGATCGTTCAGCAACGATCGCGCAAAGGCAAGCGTTCCGTAGCGCTCTGTTCGGTTTCGGAAAGGCCTGGTAAAGTGACGTAACGTTTTGGAAGAAATCTTTTTATCGCCAAACGATTGCGGCAACAAAAACCGGGGTGAAAAATTCAGGTACAAATACAAAAAGGGCAATACCGGACTTTTTAAAATCTTACTGAACCGGATAAACTCAGGATCATCCGCACTGCTTCCAATCCACGAATTCAATACTACGATGCCCTTAACATTATTCGGATTTTTGAGGGCATACTCCACACCGATTGGTCCGCCAAAATCGTGAAGCACCAGGGTAATGTCCGTAAGTTGTTTGTGCTTAATAAATTGTTCAAGGGTACGCGCATGCTGTTGCGTTGAATAATCGTAGTCCTTCGGTTTGTCGGATAGTCCGAAGCCGATATGATCGGCCGCCACACACCGGTAGTGGTGGCGTAACGTCTTCATCACCTTTCTGAAATCAAAACTCCACGAAGGGGTTCCGTGTACAAACAACAAGGTCTCACCCGAACCTTCATCAACGTAATGTTGCCGCACACCGTTAACCGGGAAGAAATGCGAATGAAACGGGTACTCCTGTTTATCTAACCACGCAGGCTGCGCCATGACGTAATGCTTTGGCACAAAGAAATCAAGTTGGCACCAATAAAAAGTTGGTTTATACCAACCTGCCTGGAGCGGGCAGGTCTGAAATCATCCAATCCTTACCGTATTATACAACTTACTGAAATTTGTAGGATCCATGCCCAGGTACGATGCCAGGTACTTATGTGGAATCAGGTGCAGCAAATGCGGACTCCGCTGCGCAAAGGTTTTAAAACGCTCTTCCATGGTTAGGGTGTGCAGTTCAACATGCCGGGTAATAATTCCCACCAGCACCGCTTCGGTCATTTTCCGGAAAAGGCGTTCCAGTTGTTGCGACTCATCAAACAGCGCGTTGAGCTCATCAAACGTGAGGTAATGCATTTCACTATCGGTGAGGCATTTCAGCGCATACGGTGCGGGGCGCTGTAACATAAACGACTCCGGAATAGCGCACAGGTTGGGCGGATACGTAAACGCGATAACATGGGGCCTGGTGTCGGTTTCAACAAACGACATCTGGATGCCTTCCTGTACAAAAAATAATTCCCGCTGAACTTCGCCCGGCTGAACAATAACCTCCCCCTTTTTAAACGATCGGGATTTAAACCGGCTGATCAATAAGGCGCAGGTTAATTCATCCACAGGATAAAACAACCGGAAGTAGTGCACGAAGTCCATGTAACTTTACCAGGACAGCAATTCGCCTAATGCCGTTTCAACTTTGGCTGCATTGGGAAGCATCCGCTTTTCAAGGTCAATATTTAACGGAACGGCCGGAAGATTAGCCGCACCCAGTGTAAACACCGGTGCATCCAGTTCTCTGAAACATTCGCGTTGAATGCGCCCGGCCAACGATTCGGCAAACGAATTCATTAGCGGCTCTTCCGTTAACACAAACGCCCGGTTGTGCTTCCGCACCGAAGCTACTATGGTTTCCCAATCCAGCGGGTTAAGGGTTCGTAAATCCAGAATTTCAACCTGCCCGATAAATGATTGGCTTGCCGCTTTCGCCCAATAAACACCCATACCATAGGTGATGAGTACAGTGGATTCACCGGATTGAATTTTTTCATCGTGTGCCGCCTGCACGATGCGTGCTTTTCCTAACGGGATGATATAGTCGGCATCCGGCTCAGTTGTTTTAGCTTCCAGTGTTCCGGGTACTTTGCTCCAGTATAATCCTTTGTGCTCCAGTAATACCACCGGGTTTGGATCGTAAAAGGAAGCCTTCAACAATCCTTTCATGTCGGCCGCATTGGAAGGATATACCACTTTAATGCCGCGAATATTTAATAAGGTTGACTCGATGCTTCCTGAATGATACGGTCCACCCCCACCATACGCACCTATTGGTACACGGATTAAGGATTGAATCGGAAATTTTCCTTTTGACAAATAACAACTTTTGGAAAGCTCCTCAACCAGTTGATTAATGCCCGGCCAGATGTAATCGGCAAACTGAATTTCAACAATGGGCTTTGCGCCCACGGCCGACATGCCCGCAGTGGAGCCTACAATGTAAGCCTCCTGAATGGGTGTATTAAACACGCGGTGATCACCATACTTTTCCGCCAGCGTAGCGGCCTCTCGAAAAACTCCGCCTAACCTCCTGCCTACATCCTGCCCGTAAAACAACGCTTCCGGATGCTTCTTTAAAATCTCATCAACGGCATGCAAAGCTGCATCCACCATAATGGTTTTCTCAGCGCCTTGTGGTGATCGTTCGCCCCTTTCGTGCGTAACCGGTGTTGGTGCAAATTCATGCGAATCAAAATCATCCGGATCGGCATCGGGCGACTTCAGGGCGCGCTCATAATCCTGTGCTACCTTTTCGATGGCCCGGTTCCGGATGACGGCAAGCGATTCTTCCGTTTCTCCGATACTCAGCAAGTAGGTTTCAAATTTCCCGATCGGATCGTCTTGTTGGTGCAACTCCAGGTTTTCACCGCGATACCATTCCTTACGCACTCCGGAGGTATGATGCCCTAACAACGGACACCTGGCGTGAACGAGTATCGGGCCTTTTCGCTTGCGCACATACGCAAGCGCTTTTTTCATGCCCTGGTAAGAAGCGCTGAAATCGGAACCATCTACACGCATGCGTTCCATGCCCTTAAATCCTGCCGCATATTCATAGGCATCCATGGCGCGCATCTCTGCTCCGGTGGCCGAAATCCCCCAATCGTTATCCTGTACCAGGTAAACGATCGGAAGTTGCTTCAACACAGCCATTTGAAAAGCTTCCGCAACTTCACCTTCGGTTACCGAGCCGTCACCCAGGGAACACAACACAATGGGCTTGTTTTTTCCTTCGAGTAATTTTTGCGACTCCAGGTAGGCCAGACCATGCGCCATGCCCGTTGCCGGGATGGCCTGCATGCCGGTAGCCGAACTTTGATGGGGAATCACCGGAAATCCATCGCGCTTCAGGGAAGGATGGCCGTAATACGTACGTCCGCCCGAAAAGGGGTCATCTTTCTTTGCCATCAACTGCAACATGAGCTCGTAGGGTTGCAGGCCGATGCCCAACAACATGCTTTCATCGCGGTAATACAAGGAGGCATAATCCCACGACTTTAACTGTAAGCCAGCCGCCAACTGAATGGCCTCGTGTCCGCGCGAAGTGCTGTGTACATACTTGCTGCACACATCACGTTGTTCATCGTAGATTTCAGCCATACGCCTGGCCGTACACATCAACGCATAGGCGTGCCGTAACAGGGCCAGGTCAGCAGCCCCGGATTTGGTCTTTTTCACTGAAGCGATTTCTGCCATGCTATACAATCGGGTTTGACGGCTAAAGATACAGATTTTGAAACATCCGGGTGATCAGAAGGCCTTCCCGCCCAGGGCTGACGCATCTAAAATGTCAAAGGCATATTGCCACTAAAACACGAACACACTAATTCACACAAAAGGGATATTTTGATAGGATGATCTCCCAAAGGAAACATTGCCTTCTTAGTGAGTTTTAGTGTTTTTGTGCCTGCCTGCGGTAGGCAGGCTTTTGTGGCTTTACAACAACATTTAGATGCGTCAGCCCTGCCTTCCCGCCTGCGGTGATGAAAATCATTGCCGTCTATGATTACAGTCATAGTTTTTCAAAAATCAGCGGTTGATCTTGTGCCCATAAGGAATTAAATGAAGCGATTATGACACTATTAAAAACACCGGTTTTACCCAGCTTGTTAACCGACAAGTGGTTGTCTGATTTCTTCGATAACGATCGCTTTTTTGATGCAGACTGGCTGAAAAGAATGCAGGTCGTTCCCGCAGTAAATGTTAAAGAATTGGAGAAGGAATTTGAAATCGAAATGGCCGCGCCCGGCTTAAACAAAAAGGATTTCAACATCCGGATCGAAAAGGGTATAATGACGATCTTCACTGAAAAGAAAGAAGAAAAAGAAGTGAAAGAAGATCTTTACACCCGCAAAGAGTTCAACTATTCCAGTTTTACGCGCTCCTTCAACCTGCCGGAAAATGTAAATCCGGAAAAGGTAGATGCGAAGTATGAAAATGGAATCCTTCGGATCATGATCGGCAAAAAAGTGCTGACCACTGAAAAACCGATGAAGACCATTGAAGTAAAGTGATGTTTAGGTGATTAGGTTTAAAAAAAAATTATGCGTAATAACCGCACGGTTTAAAAGGATCACAAAGCATCCTAACCAGTCATCAAGGGGTACGGTTTGATAGGTTTACGCATGGTTTGAAGTCCTGGCGGGAAGCGTCAGGACTTCTTTTTTATGGCCCTTCAATTTCCTTCCGTTACATCCTCCAGGCTCGCAAACTTGCGGCCATTGCCTGAAACAGCAGCCACATTAAAAAAACCAACCACCGGCTTCCCATTCGCGTTGCGAATATTGGTAGAAACATTTGCCAGGGGTGTAGCGAACAACTCTGAAAATCCTCCGGGCCGGTTGGTTTGCGTAACAACCTGGTTCATGAAATCAAATGAAGCCTCAGACAACGAATGAAGTTCCACATACAGCGAGTCCCCCACCCCATACGGTGACAACAGGTTATTGTTACTATCCTGATCAAACGGATTGATGGCTCTGCGAATGGGTGCGATGAAGTTCACACCCGTGAAGTTTCCGCCCCGGGAAAAAGCGGCATCGTAAGCCAGGTTGATCTCCGAAGGTTTGTTCAGCAGGATTCCATTTTTGTAGGTCTTGATCCAATACGTATCCCCCGGCTCCAGCGGATCTACCGCCCAGAACTCGGCCAGGTATAAGTCGGAGATAAACTGATTTCCCTTTTCCTTGCGAAAGGTGATGCTGTCAACGGGTGGAACCCGACCCATACGGGTTGAAGCCTCGAAGAGCTCACTCCCGGTTATAATGCTGAGAGAATAAATCATTCCGGTTTCACCAAACACTTCCCCTTCACCGGGAGTCCAGGTGTAGGTTCCGGGTACAGCCACATTCTCCTCAAAAACAAATTCATTCCCCTGGGTGTCGGAAATTTTTATACTGGCACCCTGCACACCCGAAGGCAGTGAACTATCAAAATAGGGTTGCGTTTTCGTAAGGCGGATGATTTGCGGTTCGGGTTTATGGTTAATCCACGCATCAACCACCAGCACCGGTTCGGCCGGCTCCAACAGCGGATCAATAATCGTTTCGCACGAAACCGAAATCAGGGCCAACCCGCCAATGAACACCAGAAACCTGAACATACTCGCGCTCATCATCTTTAAAAGTGAAAGTTATACGATACAGAGGGGATCAACGTGCCGATAATCGACAATTGCTTTGCCTGGCTTTCCATGCCCTGGGCAGAAGAATTCCGAACATCGCTTTGTGCGAAATAGATCGAGAACGGATTCTTGCGGCCATACACATTGTAAATTCCGAACACCCAGTAATCGGTATTCTTGCGGGGTTTACCTTTTTTCCGCACCGCCTTGCCATCTAACCGGGCAGAAATATCCAACCGGTGGAAAGCCGGAATCCGTACATTATTACGCGTGTCATTTGCATTGTATGGAATTAAAATATCCTGCAGGATATACCGGGAAGTAGGAAAGGTTGTAGGTGTGCCGGAAAGCAACGTAAAATTTGCGCTAAGCGTCAGCCGTTCCGTCAACTCATAAAAGCCGGTAACTTTCAGGTTGTGGGCCTGATCAAACCGCGTGGGATACCATCGGCCACGGTTGACACCTTCAACCTGCAGCTCTGTTCGCGCCAGTGTATAGGCAATCCAGCCGTTAATTTTACCAGTTTTTTTCTGCACGTAAAATTCAAGTCCGTAAGCACGACCTTCACCCCGCAACAAATCACCTTCCAGGTATTCATTGATCAACAGATCGGCTCCATCAATGTAATCCAGCTGGTTGCGCATACTGCGGTAGTAAGCCTCAACCGAGAACTCATATTGCTTTTCTTTTCCGAACGACCGGAAATACCCTACGGTATATTGATCGCCAACCTGCGGCTTTATGTTTTCCGAACTGGGTGTCCATACATCCAGCGGATTAGAGGCTGCGGTATTGGAAATCAGGTGCAGGTATTGTGCCATGCGCATGTATCCTGCTTTTACCGAACTGCCCGGAGTTACCTGGTACACCATCGACAAGCGAGGCTCCCAAGTACCATACCTACTCATTACCTCACCGCGTGCAAACGCTTCACTGCTCACAGGTCTTTTGCGAACTCCTGCAGTAGTGTCATTATACTGGTACTGTGTACCGGGCCCAAATGCCCAGAAGTTGGAATACCGCAAACCATATTCGAGGGAAAATTCTGAATTCACTTTATGATAATTACTGATGTAGACAGCCGTTTCAAGATTATACTTTCTGCTTAAACTGATGTCGGTTACCTCACCATTGGTTGCCCCCGATGCATTTGCCGGTTCGAAGGTGTAATAGTTGCTCTCGGCACCGAAAGAAAATTCATGATTGCTGCTGATGAAGTAACTGAATGCCGGTTTGAACGTGTAATTGGAAATGGATGAACTCCATTTAAAATAATCACGATTATCTTCACCGAACTGGAGTGCATAATCATACTTACTGTAAATGCCCGAAACGTTCATAAAGAGGCGGTCGTTTAAAATAGAATTCCACCGCAACGTTGCCGTGTTGTTACCCCAGGAAAAACCCTGGTTTTTATCAAAGAAAAAGATGTCGCGCCCGGTATACCCCGACAGGTAAAGCCGGTTGCGCTGGCCGAAGGTATAATTTACTTTCCCGGTAAGGTCGTAGAAATTCAACCGCGCACCTTCTCGCAATACATCTACAAACGGGCGCGCCAGAATGTCGATGTACGATCGCCTGCCCGCCACGATAAACGATCCTTTGTCTTTTACCAGTGGCCCTTCCACGGCCAACCGACTAAATACTGTGCCGATGCCGCCATTCACCTCACGCTGTTTGGTGTTACCTTCTTTCATGCGCACATCCAGCAGGGATGAAATCCTTCCACCAAATCGTGCCGGGATCGCACCTTTGTAAAGCTTCACGTCTTTGACAGCATCCGGATTAAACACGGAGAAAAATCCCAACAGGTGCGAGGCGTTGTACACCGAAGCTTCATCCAACAAGATCAGGTTCTGACCAACGCCTCCTCCCCGTACGTTAAATCCGGAGGCGCCTTCACCCACCGTAGCCACGCCCGGCAGCTGTTGTAAACTGCGGATAACGTCCACTTCCCCTAAAAAGGCCGGCATTTTACCGATGGTGTTGATGTCGATTTTATTCACACTCATCTCAACCGACTCCACCGGACTTACATCGGCCGAACCCAGCACCACCACTGCTTCCAGTTGTTTGCGCTGTGCCGTAAGTTCAAGGTCCTGCCGGATGTTCTGGCGCAGGCTCACCTCCCAAACTTCTGAAACATACCCTACAAACGAATATTCACATTCATAGTCGCCCGCAGGGAGGGTTAGCGAATAAAACCCATATACATTGGTAGCGGCACCTGTACCCAGGCTCCGAATGAACACAGTGGCCCCAATCAGCGCTTCTCCATCAGCCGCATCCCTCACATAACCGCTGATCGTGAACTTTTCCTGCCCAAATGCGCTGGATACGCATACTATAATTAACAAAACCCAATTAAACCGGTTCATACTTTCCATCAGTCGCAATAAAACCGAAAACAATACAAGGTTGTTCAGGTATTCTCCAAATTGATATTAAGCCATCAGGGAAAATACATTTTGAAGCATCGTTTCAATATAGTAGTTTGAAAAAAAAATTATCTATGCGCCTGTACCTTCTACTTCCCTTCTTCCTTGTGCACACCGTTTTTGCACAGTCAAAAAAAACAAACCCCAACAAACAAGGTGTACTTCGGTCGGTTGAAACCCAATCCACCCAACTGATCAGCATCAGCGATAAAATCTGGGCCCATGCCGAGATCGCTTTCCAGGAAACTGAATCGCACAAACTGTTGGCCGATTATGCCGAAGCCAATGGGTTTAAAGTAGAACGAGGCGTAGCCGATATCCCCACCGCCTTTGTGGCAACCTATGGAAGCGGGAAACCGGTAATCGGAATTCTGGGTGAGTTCGATGCGCTACCCGGACTGTCGCAAAAAGCACAACCCAGCAAAGCGCCCCTGGTTGACGGAAAACCGGGGCACGGCTGCGGACATAATCTGTTTGGAACGGCAAGCCTGGGCGCTGCCATCGCCATCAAGGAACTGATGGAACAAGGGAAGCTGAAAGGCACCATTAAATTTTACGGCACCCCGGCCGAAGAAAAGTTCTTTGGCAAACTCTGGATGATCCGTGCCGGATTGTTTGATGATCTGGATGTGTGCATGGACTGGCATCCGGGTGCCGAAACCAAGGCGGCTGTACAAAGCGGCCTCGCACTGGTAGATTTTATTGTGGAGTTTCACGGACAGGCAGCGCATGCATCCGGTGACCCGTGGAACGGGCGCAGCGCCTCCGATGCCCTGGAGTTGTACACCACCGGCATAAATTACTACCGCGAACACATCCGGCCCACCGTACGCATTCATTACCACATCCAGGATGGTGGACAAGTTGTGAATGTTGTCCCGGATTACTCGCGCCTTTGGGTGCGCGTGCGCGACACCAAACGCGAAGGACTGACGGAAGTGTATGAACGCGTACAAAAAATGGCCGAAGGGGCAGCCATCATGGCAAATGTAGATTACAAAATCTCGTTGGTATCGGGGATATATGAAGTGTTGGTAAACCGCACCGGAGGTGAACTCGTACAAAAGAATTTGGAGTTCCTCGGCCCAATAACCTACACCCCGGAGGAAGAATCGTTTGCCAAACAAATCCAGCAGGCAACCGGCAAACCGCAAGTGGGCCTGCACAAAAAAGTGGAACCGCTGGAGCAAACCCTGGAGCATCCGGGGGGTGGCTCAACCGATGTGGGCGATGTGAGCTGGGTGGTACCCGTGGTGCGCTTAAGCGCAGCACCAGCACCCATCGGTACCCCGTGGCATTCGTGGGCGGTGGTAGCGTGTGGCGGCATGTCAATCGGACATAAGGGAATGCTCCACGCGTCAAAAACGTTAGCCTTAACGATGGTGGATTTATTTGAAGATCCTAAAAAGGTGGAAGCCGTTAAAGCAGAGTTTAAACAACGCAAGGGCGATCATGTGTACAAAGGCCTGGTACCGGAAGGTCCGCCCCCGATAGGGAAAGAATGAATCAGAAAAATTCAGCATTCAAAGCCGATCAAAGCCTGGGTGAAGAAATTGCCAACAGCATCAGCCATGGAGCAGGCGCATTGGGCGGGATAGCCGTAAGTCCGTTTCTGATCCTTGAAGCAATACCCTTCGGTACCGCGGCTGTTGTCGGCTCCAGTATTTTTGCCTTCACCATTATTATTCTATACCTAAGCTCCACGTTGTATCATTCCTTTCCGGTAAGCCGAACCAAGAAGTTATTCCAGATTTTTGATCACAGCGCCATCTACCTGCTCATTGCCGGTACGTACACCCCTTTTACACTGGGCGTACTGAAAGGCCCGTGGGGCTGGACCATGTTTGGCTTGATGTGGTCGTTCGCGCTTTTCGGGATTGTGGTTAAATCTATTGTGGGTGCACGAAATAGTAAATTATCAACCTTTCTGTATGTCGCCATGGGCTGGATGGGCCTGTTGGCCATCAAACCGCTGTGGGATAACATGGAAGGATGGGGCTTGCTCTGGTTGCTGGCCGGTGGATTGTTTTATTCCGTTGGCGTACTTTTCTACTCGCTTAAAAATAAGTACATGCATTTCATCTGGCACCTCTTTGTACTGGCGGGTACAGCCAGTCACGTGGTGGCCGTGATGAAGTATGCCTATTGATCGTTACCCTATTC
>CAZOYJ010000134.1:0-10230 GCA_964583905.1 uncultured Roseivirgaceae bacterium | reverse complement strand
AAATTCATAGCTGTATTGAATGGGATTGGTTTGAGCGTGCTGGTGAAGCCAAGAATCAGGAGAATGTTAAAGATGTTTGACCCCACCACATTACCAATGGCAATGTCGGTATTTCTGCGAAACGCTGCCACCACCGAAGTGGCCAGTTCGGGCAAAGAAGTTCCGGCTGCAAGAATGGTTAAACCGATTATTTTTTCACTCAGGTTGAATGCATGGGCTACATCTACCGCATTATCCACGGCCAGTTTTCCGCCTCCCCCCAGCATAATCAATCCGGCAAAAAACATCAAACCCGATTTCAGGTTTGAATAACTTTTTACTTCTCCATCATCACCATAATCGCTTACTTGTTTCATCGTGCGGTAGATATAAAAAAGAAACCCCCCGAAAAACAATAGTAGGATAAGGCCGTCAAACCGGCTTAAGATGTTCTCCTCGCTTCCCCACACCCGTTGGTCGTTCACCAGGGTATACAAAAGCAGGGCTGCAAAAAGCGAAATAGGAACCTCATACTTCACCGTTTTGCGTTGAACCACTAACGGATAAATGGTTCCGGTAACGCCTAAAATCAACAACAGGTTGAAATTATTACTGCCGATAACATTGCCGAAGGCTGCATCATTTATTCCACTCCCTGCAGAGATCAGGTTTACAATCATTTCGGGCATGGAGGTACCAAAGGCCACTACGGTAAGGCCGATGGCAAGATTCGAGATTTCAAATTTTTTAGCGATGGAGGAAGCACCACCAACCAGCAAGTCTGCGCCTTTAATCAGGATTACAAATCCGGCAATCAGGAGCACAAAATCCAGGACCATAGGTATTCAGGGAAAGGGTAAGCTTAAAGATAATGCGAATTAAACCAAGGAGAAAAGAACCTCTAAGACTTAATTTCTCAGGATCAAATAGTACATATACCCTGCATAGATCACCAGGAATATAAAGGCCTCCCATCGGTCAATTTTATTGCGGCTTAGGGTAAACATGGAGATTAATAGCGCTACCGTTCCAATGGCAAGCACATATAAATCTGTATTTAATACGGCCTGTTCGATGTGTGTTTCGTGATCGTGCACCGGATAAGCAATTGGCCTGATCAACCCATTGACACTCAAAATCAGGAAGATGTTAAAAATGTTCGACCCGATTACGTTACCAATGGCAATATCGGTTCTGCGTTTAATAGCGGCTACGGCCGTGGTGGCCAGCTCGGGCAGTGAAGTACCCACCGACAATATGGTTAACCCGATTAATTTTTCACTTAGCTCAAAGTAGTGGGCAATTTTTACGGCATTGTCGGTAACCATATAACCACCTCCAACCAACATGCCTATGCCCGCTGCTACCATAATGCCGGAGATCAGCATGGAATATTCTCGCACCTGCTCTTCGTCTGCTTCGGTTTTGGTTTTTAACGAGCGGTAAATGTATACCATAAAAACCATGAAGCCTGCAAACAAAAGGAATGCATCGAACCGGCTTAAAATATTTTCTCCGGCACCTTTAACAAGCTGGTCGTTCACCAACACCCACAACAGCCCAATGCCCAGTAAGGAATAGGGCACCTCATATTTCACCGATGATTTTTGCACCACCAGCGGGTAAATTAACCCGGTAATGCCCAGGATGAATAGCAGGTTAAATAAATTACTGCCGATGATGTTCCCGAAAATGGCGTCATTTCGTCCATGATAGGAATTGATCATATTCACCGTCATTTCAGGTGCAGACGTGCCAAAGGCCACAATCGTTAAACCGATAATCAGGGGTGAAATGTTATACCGTTTGGCAATGGACGATGCGCCCGCAACCATAAAGTCGGCTCCTTTAATCAGAATAAAAAATCCAGCCAGCAACAGAACAACCGCCAGGGTCATGAGGGGTAGGTTATGGGTTCGGGTTGGTACTCAAATATTTAAAACCATTTTTTATATCGAAAATAACCAAGCATACCAATGGTCATTATAATCATTACAAGCCAAACCAACCAGTAGCCCATAGGCCAGTTCAGTTCGGGCATGTATTTAAAATTCATTCCATAAACGCCTACAATAAACGTAAGCGGAATAAAAATGGTGGAGATGATGGTCAACACCTTAATGATTTTATTCAATTGGTTGTTTTGTGTATTGATGTGAATGTCCATCAGACTTGAGGTAAGGTCTTTATACGTATCCAACGAGTCGATCAGGTGAACAACATGATCGTATACATCATCGAAGAAGCGAACATTCTCTTCATCAATATATTCATTTTTGTCTTTGATTAATGCCGATAATGCATCCCGTAAAGGGTAAACTGCTTTGCGCAGGTAAATCAATTCTTTTTTTAATTTTTGGATTTCCCGAAAGGTGTTTGTTTGGCTGCCCGACTCAAAATTTTCTTCGATTTCTTCAATCCGGTCGCCAATGGAATTCAGTACTGTGTAATAATTATCAACGATAATATCAATGAGCCGGTAGAGGAGATAATCGGCTTTCTTTTTTCGTACTCTTCCCTGATCCAGCCTGATGCGTTCCCGGAAATGGTCGAACAGATCGCCTTCTTTTTGCTGAAACGACAACAGGTAATCCTTACCCAGTACAAAACTTATCTGTTCGTACTCAATCTCGTCCGCATTTATGCTATACAGCATTTTCAGGGTAAAGAAGGTGTACTCGTCATAATCTTCAAACTTTGGCCGTTGGTCGGTTAAGAGGTCGTCTATCAACAGCGAATGCAGATTAAAGTGATTCTGCAGTTTTTCGAGAATTTCTGAACTGAACAAGCCGTCTACGTTAATCCAGTTAATCCTTCCCGGGATAATTTTTTTGATCAGGTCATCAATGGGAACGTTATCGGTTTTTTCGTAATGTTCCCGGTCGTACACAATCAACTCCAGGATGGTTTTAGCAGGTGCACCGGAATAATCATCCGGATGGGGTATGGGGGTCGCAGGAGTCATGGGTCAATTGGCTTTCGCGAACTTGGAATCTCCAAGATAAGCCGAAAGTTGTTATTATCTATACCATAAGCCTGAGTTTGTACCGGGAAAATGCAGCGCACCACGCAGGGTTAGAATTTCAACAAGATAATGCAGGAATGGTGGTTTGGCGCATTTTGAAAGCCCTTTTGCCGGTTGTATACTTGTGCCTTTATGCCCTTGCTGTTGGAACATATTAAGGCGCCCATCGCCCGGGAGATGGAAGATTTTGAACAAAAATTCAGAGACTCCATGAAAACCCGCGTGATGCTGCTCGACCGGATTATGAGCTACATCGTAAAACGCAAGGGTAAGCAAATGCGGCCGATGTTTGTGTTCCTGAGTGCAGGTACTTGTGGCCAAATTAATGAGTCTACCTATCGCGGAGCAGCCCTCATAGAATTGCTGCACACCGCTACACTGGTTCACGATGATGTAGTGGATGAAGCCAATTACCGGAGAGGTTTTTTCTCCATCAATGCGCTTTGGAAAAACAAAGTGGCTGTGCTGGTAGGCGATTTTTTATTATCGAAAGGATTACTGCTTTCTGTTGAGAATAAGGATTTTAATTTATTGAGCATTGTTTCGAATGCGGTGCGTGAAATGAGCGAGGGTGAACTGCTTCAAATTGAGAAGTCAAGAAAACTGGATATAACGGAAGAGGTTTATTTCCAAATAATCCGTCAGAAAACCGCATCGCTTATTGCTTCGTGTTGTGCGGTAGGGGCCGCTTCATCAGGCGCTTCTGACGAAGTTATTGCTACCCTGCGCGACTTTGGTGAAAAGATTGGGATGGCTTTTCAAATTAAAGATGACTTGTTTGACTATGGCGAAGCGGAAATTGGCAAACCGCTTGGCATCGATATCAAGGAGAAGAAAATGACGCTTCCGTTAATCTTCGCGTTGTCGAAAGCAGGTTGGCTTGAAAAACGCAACATCATCAACCTGATCCGAAATAACAGCCACAACCCGAAAAAGGTGAACGAGGTAATTGATTTTGTGAAGCAATCGGGCGGGATTGAGTACGCCAACCAAACCATGAATGCTTATCACCAGGGCGCTTTAAACCTGATTGGCAACTTACCGGATTCGGTGTATAAGGAATCACTTAAACAATTGGTGCAGTTTACCATTGAGCGCAGCCAGTAAAAAGAAAAACCCTGCCGTAGCGAGGGTTTTTCACATCTATACCTAAACCTATTCAGGTCTCATAAAACCGGAACCCGCTTTCTTCCGGCTTCCAGTACAGCATAATCTTTCCAGGATTTGTAACTGTTCGGATCAAGATTTTCCACAGCGGGACCAGTATTATCCGGAGCAAAATTACCCTCGTTCTCCCACCATTGCTTCGCTTTCTGACGGGCTTCGTTCTTATCCACATCAAACAGGTTGATGCAGGAGTCGGAAATCATCCAGGGCTTATCGATGGAACTGTATTTTTCAAAAATCAGGCTGCGCATTTGCGTGCCATTGGGTTGATTGTTGAAATGCGAAACCGTGTACGACATAGTTTCGGGCTCGGTCATCACCAGGTCCCAGTATTTTTCTGAAGCCACGATCTGGGAGGTGGTTAACAAATACCCAAAGCCCTTCTCTATTGGCTCTTTCGTAATCGGACATCGCGCTTTAAGTGTTTTTTTGGGACTTTTCCCGAGTAGTTTGTTGAAAAATGTCATGATTCGGCCTTGTTTACTGATATAGATACTCCAACCGGGTGGAATAGTTGCATATAGGACGCTAAAAAACTCAAAAAGTTACAAACGTCCGGTTACGGTGATGATTTGCGTGCCGGATCGGCCTTCTTTTGTTGAAATTTTTCGTGGTTGGTAAAAAATTCTTCCAGCTTTTCAAGTGGGATTTTCTTGGCTATGATTTTCTTTTTGTCATCAATGATATACAGGGTAGGTGTGGTAATAGCATCGTACAAATCGTGATAGGATCCAACATAGGTGCGTGGCCCGTTCACGGTTGTCCACGTGGTTTTGAATTGCTTAATGAAGTCGCGCATTTTTTTCATAGAGGTATCGGCACTCACAGCAAATACTTCTACATCAAACTTGGTTTTATTTTTTTCGTAAAAGTTAACCAGCTTGGGCGTTTCGGTTTTGCAATGGCCGCAGTCGGGATCAAAAATGTACAGGATGGTGTATTTTTTCTTGATATCGTACATCGACTTAGGCAGGAAGTTTTCATCCTGCATAATCAGGTTGGGTGCGGTATTGCCGATCAGGCTCTTGCGCAACCGGTCGGCATGTTCTTTCAGGTTTTTCCGGTAGCGTTCGTTAGCCCAGAAGTTCATTTCGCCCTTATCAAAATAGGTATCGTACAGGTACACAAACATCTCGTCAAGTCCCATTATCTCCGGGTTCTGATATTTCACCACCAGCGTAAACACCATGTACTTGTAGGTTTCCTGGTTCTTTTTCGCTTTGCTCACTAAAAATTGGACGGCTTTTTTCAGCGAATCAGGCTGGGGCGGAAATAATTTATCGAGGTACTCGTTTACTTTCTGGCTGTAGGTAGGCTGGGGCAACCGGATCAGCGCATCATCACTCAAATCAAAATAGTCGAAGAAATGTGCGCGGTAATACCGAAGCTGAAAGGTGGAATCGATTTTTCCATCTGCTTTTTTCGGAGGGTCAGGAATTTCAACCCGTTTATTCATTTTCAGCAGGCGGGCAGTCAGGGTGTTGGGATTGTCGGCAATCAACTTGTTCTGGTACTCCTGTACCTTATCGTTTACTTTGGCAAATGCTTCGCGGGCTTCTTTCTTTTTGTTCTCATCCTTCAAGTCGTTATCCTGTAAGATTTTCAGGAAGGGCTCGGCTTCTTTATTGCGTTCCATGTTGAAGCGCATGTTGTCGAAGAATAATTTGTTATCGACATCGTTTTTCACCACCATGTTCTTCACCAGATCCGCGCGGTTGCTTTCAAGGGTAAAGTGCTGGTTGGAACCCAATACAAAGCCCGGTTCAAAAAGCCGCATTTTGCCCAACACAATAAAGTAGATGCCCTGGGGCAACGCTTCTTTTCCTTTGAATTGAAATTCTCCTGCACCGTTTACCTGGGCCGTATCGCGCACGTAGGTTCCTTCAGCATAATAGTACCCGAGGTATACGGTGGTGTCTTTCAGTCCGGTGATTTTAAACTTGATTTCGTAGCCGGGTTTTTGCGCAGCAGCCTCAAAACCAACAAGAATGAACAGCAGTAGCGGAATCAGAAAACGGTGCATATACGTTAGATTGAGATTCAAAATTATTATTTATTCGGGTTCAGGGCAATTGCCATGCCGATAACCGGGTTTGAGGCCTTGATTCACCGCTTTGTTCCCCGGTAACCGCTATAAACCAGCCGGCATGATAACGGTTGACTAAATTTTATAGTTTTGTGCGCTTGTAACTTATGTCATTACGTGTTCATCAGCTCACCAAAGTGTACGGCCGGCAAAAAGCGGTCGATACGATTTCATTTGAAGTAGGAACCGGGGAGATCGTTGGGTTTCTCGGGCCCAATGGGGCGGGAAAGTCGACTACCATGAAAATTGCCACAAGCTATATTCCACCCACTTCCGGAAGTGTGCACGTCAATAATTGGGACGTTACCGAACATCCGATGGAGGTGAAGAAAATAATCGGGTACCTACCCGAGCACAATCCGTTGTATGCCGATATGTACGTGCACGAGTATCTACGTTTTATCGGAAGTTTATATGGTTTGCGCGGCATGCGCCTGACCGAAAAAGTTGGCGAAATGGTGGAGCGCTGCGGCCTCGCGCAGGAACAACACAAGAAAATTGAAATGTTATCGAAAGGATATCGGCAACGTGTAGGATTGGCGCAGGCACTCATTCACGATCCGAAAGTGCTGATATTGGATGAACCTACTTCCGGGCTTGATCCGAATCAACTGGTGGAGATCCGGAAATTAATTAAAGAAGAGAGCGTAAATAAAACCGTAGTCCTCTCTACGCACATCATGCAGGAAGTACAAGCCTTGTGCGATCGGGTGATCGTAATCCATAAAGGAAGAATTGTTGCCGATGATTCGTTGAAGAACCTGGTGTCTGGAAATGTGTCGGCAAAATTCATCCGGATTGAGTTTGAACAGGATGTGCCCGCGGCTGAGTTGGAAAAGCTTAAAGGTGTGAAATCTGTTGAAGTGTTGGGGAACGCCACCTTTAAAATTGAACCCCATCAGGAAGCCGATGTACGGCCGGAGATTTTCAGGTACGCGGCTGAAAAAAACATTTCACTGATTGGGCTCAGGCTGGAAGAAAATTCATTGGAAAATATTTTCCGCGAATTAACCGAAACCGAAAAGCCTTGAGTATTATGTGCCATAAAAACGTGCCGGGCCTGTGATCCACATCCTTTCAAAAGAATTCAGCAGTTTTCTCAATTCCCTGATTGCCTACATGGTCATCGGGGTGTTTCTTACGGTCATAGGCTTGTTGATGTGGGTGTTTCCGGAAACCTCGGTGCTGGAATACGGCTATGCCGATATGGATACCCTGTTCTCTCTGGCTCCGTATGTGTATATTTTTTTGATTCCGGCTATTACCATGCGCAGCTTTGCCGAGGAAAAACGAACCGGCACCATGGAACTGCTGCTCACGCGCCCGTTATCCGATTGGGATATCGTACTGGGCAAATACCTCGCAGGGTTTCTGTTGGTTATTTTTTCCATTCTCCCGACACTCATCTATTATTTCTCCCTTCGCTTACTGGCCGACCCGGTGAATAATGTGGACACCTCCGGCATTATCGGGTCATACATCGGGTTGATTTTATTGGGCGGAGTATTCTGTTCCATTGGCATGCTGGCTTCTTCGCTTACCACCAATCAAATTGTAGCGTTTATCCTTGGGGCCTTTTTGTGCTTTTTGTTTTTCACCGGTTTCGATTCCCTGGCTGCACTCAATACCTGGTCGGCACAGGCCTTGTTCCTTAAGCAACTGGGCATCCTGCATCATTATGAAGCCATGGGAAAGGGATTGATCGATACACGCGACCTGGTTTACTTTTTCAGTGTGGTGTTTGTTTTCCTGTTGTCCACCAAAACGGTAATCGGTTCGCGATCATGGTAAACCTGAAAAGCAAAAAAGCGGGCGATTTTCTCTTGCTGGCCAATGGCCTGATGTTGGTTTTGCTGATCAACCTGGTGGCCTCCCAATATTTTTACCGGTTCGATCTTACCGAAGAAAAACGATTCTCCATTAAAGATCAAACCAAGGATTTGTTGCGCAACCTCGATGACGAAGTATACATTGAAGTATACCTGGAAGGTGAACTGAATGCCAGCTTCAGGCGATTGAAGAATTCCATCCGCGAGTTACTCGATGAATTCCGGGTGTACTCCGGCAACCAGGTGAAGGTTTCATTTACCGATCCTACCACCGCCCTTAGTCAAAAAGCAAGGAATGAATTTATGGAAGACCTGGCCCTGAAAGGAATTACCCCTACGCGTGTGGTGGAACGCAAGGATGGCCAAACTTCCGAAAAACTGATTTTCCCGGGTGCGGTAATTTCGTATGGCGGCCTCGAAACCGGAGTGATGCTATTAAAAGACAACAAAGCCCGATTAGCAGAAGAAAGAATTAACCAATCCATTGAAGGACTGGAATACCAACTGGCCAGCGCCATCCATAAACTTACCAACCTTGACCGCAAACGCATCGGTTTTTTGCAGGGCCATGGCGAGCTCGACAGCCTGGCAGCCGCCAGCTTTAACAACGCGATGCTGGAAGTATACGATGTGTTTAAGGTAAACCTGCAACGTAAAGCGTCACTAATCGATTACGATGCCCTGGTGGTAGCTAAGCCAACCCGTGCCTTCAGCGAGGCCGATAAGTATAAACTCGATCAGTACATTATGCACGGGGGACGCGTGTTGTTTTTACTCGACAAACTGGAAGCGACCATGGACAGCGCTTCGCGCGAAGATTATTTTGCATTTCCATATGAACTGCGCCTCGATGACTTACTCTTTAAATATGGAGTGCGCATCAATGCCGATTTGGTGCAGGATCGTACCGCGGGTCTTTACCCGGTGGTAACCGGCCAGCAAGGCGGCAAACCCCAGGTGCAACTCATGGACTGGCCGTTCTTTCCGCTGGTAAACCGGTATGCCGATCATCCCATCACCCGGAGCCTGGATGCCGTGATCCTGAAATTTTCCAGCAGTATGGATACCGTTAAGGCAGAAGGCGTTGTGAAAACACCCCTTGCCTTTACATCAGCCTTCGCACGAAAAGTGGCCGCTCCGGTGCCGGCCAGTATCAACGAAATCAGGAGAAATGTTAAACCCGAAAGCTTTTCATCTGGCCCGATACCTGTGGCGTATTTGCTTGAAGGTGAGTTTACTTCGTTATATAAAAACCGGTTCTTGCCGGAAGGAACAGATGCTGAAAATTTCCGGGCCGAAGGCAAGTCGTCAAAAGTTATCGTGTTTGCAGACGGTGACTTGGCGCGCAACGATGTAAACCCGCGTACCGGTAACCCGCAACAATTGGGACTTGATCCATTTACCAACTACACTTTTGCCAACGAAGAGTTGCTCATGAATGCCCTGGCCTATTTAACGGATGCAGACGGATTGATCTCAGCCCGCACCAAAGAAATAAAAATCCGGCTGTTAAATAAAGAACAGCTCCGCACCGGGAAAACAAAATGGCAGGTGATCAACCTGGTTGTTCCGGTAGTGCTGCTTGTACTGTATGGGATAGTCCGTGTTTATTTCCGGAACCGAAAATTTACACGCACGTGACACACCAGGAAAAACGTAACCGGACTTTGTTCATTACATTGATCGCCTTGAGTACGATCACCGCAGTTTATTATTGGTATGGCGGTAAAGAGCGCTCGGTTGTAGATACCGGAATATTCCAGGTAACGGATTTAAAAACCATCGACCGGGTTTTGCTGGAAACTTCCGGTAATAAGATTGATTTAACCTACGAGGGCACACGGTGGTTGGTAAACCGTGAGCAGGCCGACCGTGACATGATTGATGTGTTGTTTGCCACCCTTCAGCAGGCAAAACCGTTGCGTCCGATAGCAAGAGCATTACAGGATTCAGTTAAAAGGATACTGGATGCAGAAGGCGTTAAGGTGAGTTTGTTTGCAGAAGATAAACCCGAACTTGTTTTTACCGCAGGCGGCAATGCCCGCAAAACCCAGGCGTATTTTCAACGCGAAGGATCGGATGAGGTTTACGTAATGGCTATACCCGGTTACCGGGTTTATGTTTCGGGAATTTTTGAAGTGGAG
>CAZOYJ010000133.1:0-10245 GCA_964583905.1 uncultured Roseivirgaceae bacterium | reverse complement strand
CGCTCGGGCGAAACCGAAGACAGCACAATAGCCGACCTGGCGGTGGCGTTAAATACAGGACAGATTAAAACCGGTTCGGCATCCCGGTCAGACCGTACAGCAAAGTATAATCAACTGATCCGAATAGAGGAGGAATTAGGAGAAGTGGCCTATTTTCCGGGGAAGAAATTCTGATTTTTTCGTAAAGGCCCGAAAAGCCCCGTACGATGTGCGGGGCTTTTTATCCTCAGCCCAGGATTTTTTTCTATATTCGTATACTTTTTAATCGAATATGCTGAAACGTATACCCAAGGTGTTCCGGAACTTTTATGTTGTTTCCGGCATCATTTTTTTAAGCTGGATGCTCTTTCTCGACTCCAACGATTTTTTCTCAAGGTTCAAGTTGTCGGCCAAATTGCGGCAACTCGAGAATGAAAAGACCTATTATGAAGAGAAAATCAAGGAAGTGGAGAAGGACCGGGAAGAACTATTTGGCGACCGGGAGTCCATTGAAAAATTTGCCCGTGAGAAATATTTAATGAAAAAGGAAAATGAAGATGTATTCATTATTGTCGAAGAGTAGCGCATTAATTGTTTTTCTTAGCGTCATGACTATTGCCGCGGTAGCCCAGCGGAATGTTTATGAAAACAGCAGTTATTCATTTAGAGACAGGGGCTATGTTGGGTTGGGATTGAGCGGGTTAAATTTTGGAAGAGACAATTTTGCGGGCCGATTTTTTTCCATTGGTGGGTCTGGCCAACTGGGGTATATGTTAACCAAAAATTTTTCAACGGGTGTAGGCTTAGAATACACCTACACAACCTACAGTGATCAAGGCATCAAGCATCATGTTTATGGGGGTTATCCTTTCTTGCGTTATAATGTCTTTAATAATTTCTTTGTTCAAACCGATTATAATCTTGTAACCATAAAAGTCACTGGGCCGGCAGGTGAAGCTTCTCAAAATTTTGAACGTTTTTTTGTCGGGGCAGGCTATTCAAGCCCATCGGGAAGCCGGTCTTACTTTAACATGCTGGTTTCATACGATTTTCTCTTTACCAACACGAGTCCGTTTGCTTCTCCATTGTCATTCCGGTTCTTCTTTACAATAGGTCTTTCAGATTAAAACGTGTGGCAAGTTGTTTCAGATCCGCTACAACTTTCGGGTTGAGCGGAATCCCGGTTGCCTTTCGCTGTTCGTTCATTTCCCTTTCCGGATCGCCATGAATTAAAACCCGCTCCTGACCTTCTATTGTTTTTGCAGACCTGAACCGAGTAATCCAGTTGTCCATGTGGTTTTTGAATTCATCCGCAGGCCGGAAAGCATCAATGCGCATAGCTCCTAAAAAATGCCCGATGCCGCTACCCACCGGATCAGCCGGAGGCTCGAGAAAAGCAACAAACGGTGGAACCCACGGCCCATAATTCGCCCCGGAAAGCACGGCCGATAAAATATCAACCATAGCGCCAAGGCCGTAACCCTTATGGCTTCCATGTTCGTAATCGCTGCCTAATGGAATGAGTGCACCGCCTTCTTTCAGTTCATGCGGATTGACAGCGGGTTTACCGGCTTTCGTTTGAATCCAACCCAGAGGCGCATCCTTGCTTTTACGTTGAAGAATTTCAAGTTTACCATTGGCTGCGGTAGTTGTGGCCATATCCAATACAAAGGGTGGTTGCTGGTTTGCCGGTATGGCTACAGAAATGGGATTGGTGCCCAGTAACCGCTCTATTGAGAAGGTTGGGGCAACGAGCGGGCTGGCATTGGTCATGGCCCAGCCGATCATATCGTGGCCTAAGGCCATCATGGCGTGATACCCGGCAATGCCAAAATGGTTTGAATTTTTTACAGCTACCCACCCGGTGCCGGTAGTTTTTGCCTTTTCAATGGCTATCCGCATCGCCCGGGGTGCAACTACTAATCCAAGGCCGCTGTCGCCATCTACTACTGCCGTGCTGGGTGATTCATGTATGATCCGGATGGACGGTTGGGCATTTATCCGGTTCGCTTCCCAAAGCCTGACATAACCCGATAGCCGGGCAATTCCGTGCGAATCGATACCGCGAAGGTCGGCCGAAAGCAAAACTTCGGTTGCCAGGCGTGCATCATCATCCGGACACCCCATCTTTATAAAGATGGAATGGGTGAACTTCTGAAGCGATTCGAGCGTATAGATACTGTCGTTTATCATGGGCGCAAAGATAACTTGTAATTTATCACGACATTACAATTTGTTGTACGGCAAGCCTGTGGCAGATAAAAGTTTTACCTTCGTTTTGTGGAATCAGGTAGGGCATGTGCATCTCAGTAAGAAAATTTATGATTATGAAGAAGCTATGGATTGTTTCGGTGTTGCTGTTTGTTGGATTGGCCACGTTTGCTCAAGCCGATAAAACAGTTGATTCTAAGATTTCCCGCGTTACGGTTTTTCTAAACCGCGCCCAGGTTACCCGTGAAGTTAAAACCCGGTTGGAGGCCGGTAAAACCAACCTCGTTTTGTCAGGCCTAACTGCCCAACTCGATCAACAAAGTGTGCAGGTTTCCGGAAAGGGAAATTTTGTAATTCTGGGTATCCAGCATAACCAGAATTACCTGAGTGAATTCAACAAACCAAAGAAACTCCAGGTGCTGCAGGATTCCCTCGACATCTACAAACGTCAACTTGCCCTGCAACAACATCAAAAGGATATTTTTAATAGAGAGGAGCAGCTTATTTTAGCCAATCAGAAAATTGGCGGAACCAATCAAAACCTTTCGGTAAATGAACTTAAAGCCATGGCCGACTTTTACCGCATCCGGTTAAATGAAATCGGGATGGGTAAAATTAAATCGGATGATAAAATCAAAAAGATCAATGAACGAATCGTAAAAATCAATCAGCAAATCCGGGAACAGAGCGATCTGTATAATCGGAATACCAGTGAAATTGTGGTGAGCGTATCTGCCGATGCATCAACCTCTGTCGAGTTGGAAGTAAATTATGTAGTAGCCAATGCGGGTTGGTACCCAGTGTACGATATCCGGGCCATCAACACAAAAAACCCGGTGCAATTAAATTATAAGGCGAATGTATTTCAAAGTACCGGTGAAGAATGGAATAATGTGCGGTTAAAACTTTCCACTGCTAACCCTTCCCTCGGTGGCGTTAAGCCTGAGTTGTATGCGTGGTTTTTGGATTTCTATCAGCCGGTGGTAAGAGCCATGCAAGGTCGTGCCCCGGGCGCGATGCTCAAGACCATGCCGGAGGCGGCACCAGTGGCCGATGAAGTAATGTCTATGGCAACAGCGCAAAATGTTGCCGAGTATGTAGAAACCGTACAAACTACCCTTAATACGGAGTTCGATATAAGCTTGCCGTACACGGTGCTTTCAGCGTCCAGGCCAACCCTCGTGGATATCCGGAATCATGAAATGAAAGCGACTTATCAATTTGTCGCTACACCCAAACTCGATCAGGATGCTTTCCTGTTGGCCAAAGCCACAGGTTGGGAGGAGTTCAGTTTGTTGCCGGGTGAAGCCAATGTTTTCTTTGAGGGAACGTTTGTAGGTAAGACTTATATTGATCCAAACACCATTAAAGACACGTTATCCATTTCGCTTGGACGCGATCAGCGAATTGTTGTAAAGCGTGAGAAAGTAAAGGATTTCACTACCCGCAGAACCATTGGGTCGAACCTTCGGGAAGCCTATGCCTGGGAAATTACCGTACGCAATACGCGTAATGAAGCGGTTAAAATTTCTGTAGAAGACCAGGTGCCTGTTTCAAGAAACAACCAGATTGAAGTAACGGTACTGGATGTTGCCGGAGCAAGATACAATAAAGAAACCGGCAAGTTGGTTTGGGATATGGATATTCAACCCAACGAATCACGCAAAGTGGTATTCAAATACGAAGTAAAATATCCGAAAGATAAGCAGGTAAGTGGACTGTAGAAAGTAGAAAAGTTTTTCCATAGATTGCGCTGATTAATGCGGATCAGGATGCCGCAATATCAGCGCAATCTTTAGAAATTAAAAAATTCTACTCACTTCATCAATCTTCAATAATACGCTCAACAACGGTTGAGTTACCCCGTTACAAGTCAGCCAAAAGTTCCAATTGTTTTTGTAATGGTCATGCTTTTCCATCGCATCTTCATTGCCGATGTAAAAAATGGTTGGATGATCAGCAAGTTCATGCACTAATGCAGTAAAAGTTGACGAGGAAATGTTATTTTCGGAGCACCTAAACCGGCATTACCTCAATTTTATGAAGCATAATGTTTTTCTTATTGCCCTGGTGGCCGCTATGGCTGGGTTTCTTTTTGGCTTTGACACCGTAGTCATTTCGGGCGCAAACCTGCCGATCAAAACCATCTGGAATACTTCACCCTGGTTTCACGGCTTCTTTATCATGTCTATGGCGCTGTGGGGAACTGTGATTGGTGCACTCTTTGGGGGTGTTCCTACGGAGAAATATGGAAGAAAAAGGGTATTGTTCTGGATCGGTGTACTGTATACGCTGTCGGCTCTTGGTTCTGCTTTGGCGCCCAACCCGTATACGTTTTCGTTCTTCCGGTTTATTGGTGGTGTTGGCGTTGGCATTTCATCCGTAGCCGCACCAACGTATATTTCGGAGATTTCTACATCGTTAATACGCGGCCGTCTCGTTGCCATGTATCAGTTCAATATCGTTTTCGGAATTTTGATTGCGTTTTTATCCAACTATTTCTTGCAAGGGTTTGGAGGGATGCATGATTGGCGGTGGATGTTGGGGGTTGAAGCTATTCCGGCCATTATCTATACGGTGATGGTGTTGCGTGTGCCGGAAAGCCCGCGATGGCTTATTACCCGAAAAAATGAAGTTACCTCTGCTAAAGCAATCCTGACAAGACTGGGTCATGAGAATCCAGACGATGAAGTCCGTCAAATCATGGAGGCTAATAAACTCGCTTCACTGAACTCGGGCAGTAATTTTTTCAGTAAAAAATACGCCACACCCATAACCCTTGCCTTTCTGATAGCCTTCTTCAACCAGCTCTCTGGAATTAATTTCATTCTATATTATGCCCCTGAAATTCTTGAGCGTGCCGGATTGGCGGCAAAGGAATCATTGTTTAATTCTATTGCCTTAGGAGGAGTAAATCTCATTTTTACGTTCGTAGGATTGTATTTGATTGACCGTACCGGCCGAAAGAGTTTACTCATTATCGGATCGTTAGGGTATATAGTCAGTCTTTCTATGGTGTCGTATGCTTTTCATGCTTCGGCTGGTGCCGGAATAATGATGGTGTTTTTACTGATGTTCATTGCCTCGCATGCCATGGGACAGGGCTCCGTTATTTGGGTTTTTATTTCTGAAATTTTTCCGAACAAAGTTCGGGCAATCGGTCAGTCGTTTGGGTCTAGTGTGCATTGGATATTTGCCGCCTTGATAACTTTACTAACGCCTGTTTTTCTGGATGGCAAAGCGGGATTATTAAAAGACGATCCCTGGATCATATTTGCTTTCTTTGCCGGAATGATGGTGCTTCAGCTGGTATGGGCGGTTACTACGTTTCCTGAAACAAAAGGAATTTCGTTGGAGGATATTCAGAAAAAGTTGGGCATTAACTGATGTTGTTAGCCAGGCAGTACAATGCGCCTTCCTTCAGTGAGTAATTTGAAACCCGAATCCTTACAAATGGGTATTGCTCAAGTATAAATCGAATCAGGCAGCAGGCCACTACAATCATGTCGACTCGCATTTCAATCATACCGGGAATGGCCATACGCTGTTCCCGATTTTTTGTGGTAAGCATTTTATAGATGGCAAAGAAGGCTTCTAAAGTCAGTGGAGTTTCAGGGTCATCTTCGTGTTTCGAAAGGTTTTCTTTCAAACAGAAAATATCGCTCAGGGTATCGAACGTGCCGGATGAGCCGATTAATGTTTCTGGCTTATGCATGTTTAACTGATTGAACAACTCACCAAGTGTGTTGGCGAAATGTTGATTGAGCGCTGTTATTTCTTCCTCAGATATCGGATCGTGTTGTAGAAAAAATTCCAGTAATCGTTGACCCCCGATTTCAAAACTCCGCTTCCAGAAAATTTCTTCACGGTTGCCAATAATAAATTCCACGCTTCCGCCACCAATGTCCATGATCAAGGATTTGGAAAGTCCCAAATCCATTGCCGACCGGATACCGTAGTAAATAAACTCAGCTTCCTGATCGCCCGAAAGTACAATCACCTCTATACCGGTTCTTGATTTTATCTTCTCCAATACTTCCTGTTGATTATCAGCGTTACGCAAGGCGCTGGTTCCAAATGCAAAAATCGTAGTGATGCCCAGTGTGTTTGTTTTCGTCTTAAATGTTGAAATGGTTTGAACAGCACGGCCAAGTGCTTCATTGGTAATGCGGTTATGGTTAATGCCGCCCATACCCAGTTTTACCGCTTGCTTTTCGCGATGAATAATCCGGTATTGATTTTCCGCTTTTTCAGCAATAAGCAAGTGGAAGGTATTGGTGCCCAAATCGATTATGGCAAGGGGGTCATTCATAGCATAAAAACGGCAATTTAATACCTTCCTTTAACTATATTTCGGCTGCAATTAAATGTCATGACTAATCGAGAATTAACTGACCCCATCCTTCAACAAAAGTTTGATGAATTAGTACGAAAAAACAAGGAGTCGCTGCAAGGCGGGGGTGAAAAGCGCATCGATCAGCAACACGCAAAAGGCAAACTGACTGCCCGCGAACGGATTCAATTGTTGTTGGACGAAGGCTCGTTTGAAGAAATGGGCAAGTTTGTAATGCACCGCTGCAAAGACTTTGGTTTGGATAAGGAATACTACCTGGGCGATGGTGTAGTTACCGGCTATGGTACCGTTAACGGAAGATTGGTCTATGTTTTTTCGCAAGACTTCACCGTATTTGGCGGATCGCTCTCCGAAACCCACGCTGAAAAAATTGTAAAGCTGATGGAACTGGCCATGAAAAATGGCGCACCATTAATCGGATTGAACGACTCGGGCGGAGCACGCATCCAGGAAGGCGTTGTTTCGCTGGGCGGTTATGCGGATATTTTTTATCGCAATACACTGGCCTCAGGGGTAATCCCGCAAATCTCGGCCATCATGGGTCCGTGTGCTGGTGGAGCCGTGTATTCTCCAGCCATAACCGATTTTATTTTAATGGTCGAGAGCACTTCGTTCATGTTTGTTACCGGACCCAACGTGGTGAAAACGGTAACGCATGAGGATGTAACATCTGAAGAATTGGGAGGCGCCACCACACACAGTACAAAAAGTGGCGTAACCCATTTTGCTTGCGCCCACGAACTGGAGTGTATTCAATACATAAAAAAATTGTTGAGTTACATTCCGCAAAACTGCGAAGACGATGTGCCTCGGATGCCGTATACTCCCGGCAACGAAAACAGACCTAAACTCAACGACATTGTACCCTCAAATCCCAATCAGCCTTACGATATGCGTGAGGTGATAGACGGCATTGTGGATGATGGAAGTTTTTTTGAAGTGCATAAAAACTTTGCTGAAAACATAGTGGTAGGCTTTGCGCGGCTGGCCGGAAGAAGTGTGGGGGTGATCGGCAATCAGCCGGCATCGTTGGCCGGAGTGCTGGATATTGATGCCAGTGTGAAAGGCGCACGGTTCGTACGCTTTTGCGATTGCTTTAATATTCCCTTACTGGTGCTGGAAGATGTACCCGGATTTTTGCCGGGCACTGACCAGGAATGGAACGGCATAATCATCAATGGCGCCAAGCTGTTGTATGCTTTTTCCGAAGCTACGGTTCCACGCGTTACGGTAATCACCCGCAAAGCATACGGTGGTGCTTATGATGTAATGAACTCCAAACACATAGGAGCAGACATGAACTATGCCTGGCCAACGGCAGAAATTGCCGTTATGGGCGCTAAAGGCGCTTCAGAGATTATCTTCCGGAAGGAAATTGCCGAAGCCGCTGATCCCGTGACCAAGCTTAACGAAAAAGTAGACGAATATACCCGGAAGTTTGCCAACCCCTACCGGGCTGCACACCGCGGATACATTGACGAGGTAATCTTTCCGGATCAAACCCGTGAAAAATTAATCCGGGCATTCGGCATGCTGGAAAACAAGGTGGCTTCCTTGCCGAAAAAAAAGCATGGAAATATTCCACTATAACAGAAAAGATCAAACATCAGCACATCAATACCTAAACACATTAACACATCATTACTATGGATAAAAAGAGTAAAGAATTTTTGTACGAATATTTAAACAATGCATCACCCACGGGCTTTGAACATTCAGGCCAACAAATCTGGCTCGATTACCTGAAGCCCTACATTGAGGACTACATGGTTGATGTGTACGGTACAGCTGTAGGGGTTATTAATCCGAATGGGAAATATAAAGTTGTGATTGAGGCACATGCCGATGAGATCTCGTGGTTTGTAGCGTATATCACCGATGACGGATACATTTACGTGAAACGCAATGGGGGCTCAGACCATCAGATTGCACCCAGCAAGCGCGTAAATATTCATACCGATAAAGGTGTAGTAAAAGGTGTTTTTGGATGGCCTGCCATTCACGTGCGCGATGCGGCAAAAGAGGAACCGCCAACCTTGAAGAATATTTTTATTGACATCGGATGCGATACTAAGAAGGAAGTGGAAGCAAAGGGGGTTCACGTAGGTTGCGTAATCACCTTTGAAGATGAATTGATGGAGATGAATAAAAACTTTTTGGTGGGCCGCGCCCTCGACAACCGCATGGGCGGTTTTATGATTGCCGAGGTGGCCCGGAGAATCAAGGAAAACAAAAAAAAGCTGCCGTTTTGTTTATATGTGGTGAATTCGGTACAAGAAGAAATCGGCCTTAGAGGGGCCGAAATGATTTCCCGCAGACTTAAACCTGATCTGGCCATTTGCACCGATGTAACCCACGATACCTGTTCGCCCATGTACAGTAAAAAAGATACCGGGCACATCAAATGCGGAACCGGGCCGGTTTTATGCTATGGCCCAGCGGTGCAGAATAACGTGCTCAAAATGATTATTCAGACCGCTGAGAAGAAAAAAATCCCCTTTCAGCGCCAGGCGGTGAGTCGCTCTACAGGCACCGATACGGATTCCTTTGCCTATTCTGCTGAAGGTGTAGCCTCAGCATTGATTTCTTTGCCTCTAAAGTACATGCATACAACGGTCGAAACCGTACACAAGAATGATGTGGAAAACGTGATTAAACTTATTTATGAGGTACTTATGCAGCTAAAGCCCGATCAGGATTTTCGATATATTAAGTAAAACCTTACATCAGAAAGATTAAACCGGGTTATGCCAATTTATGGGTATTGGTGAACTGTACTTTTGTTTTGAAAATTTGTCTACAGTGGCCTAAAAGCCATTAACGATAACACGCGCAGGGGCACGAAGTTTTATTGAGAGGGTCTTTCTTCGTGAACCCTGTGCGTTTTTAATAACACAGAGCATCCTTTGAGATTATGGGTATCGAAGGGTGCTCTTCTTATTTTTACCCCATGCCACCGAGAATTTATGTCGATCAGTTGGGGAACGAGGTTCAGCTTTCGGGACCTCCTGCAAGAATTGTTTCGCTTGTTCCTTCTCAAACGGAAGTTTTGGCCAGCCTCGGGCTGAACAAGGAAGTGATCGGTATAACCAAATTCTGTGTTCATCCGGATGGCTGGAAAAAATCCAAAACCATCGTTGGTGGAACAAAAAATTTCCGGTTGGATGTAATCCATGAATTGAAACCGGACTTGATTGTTGGGAATAAAGAGGAGAATGATCAACATGGAATTGAAGAGCTGCGAAGGCAATATCCGGTTTGGATGAGTGATATAATAACCTTTCAGGATGCCATAACCATGATTGGTGCGCTGGGAGAAATTACTCACCGGGAGACAAAAGCAAAAATATTGATCGATTCGATTACACACTCCATCGATAAATTGAAACCGGTTGCTGAAAGAAAAGCCTTGTATCTGATCTGGAAAAATCCCTGGATGGGCGCGGCCTCCGGTACCTTTATCCATTCCATGTTAAGCCTTGCTGGGTTTGAAAATTGCCTTCAGGAACATAGTCGCTATCCCGAACTTACAGATGAAGAACTCGTGAGCCTTAATCCATACGTTGTGTTGCTTTCTTCTGAGCCTTATCCGTTTAAAGAAAATCATATCCAGGAGTTGAAAACATTGGTGCCAAAAGCAAAAGTGCTGCTGGTGGATGGAGAAATGTTTTCGTGGTATGGAAGCCGGATGCAGCATTTTG
>CAZOYJ010000132.1:1976-10252 GCA_964583905.1 uncultured Roseivirgaceae bacterium | reverse complement strand
GAGGGTTTCATCGTAACCACCCAGCATGTCAATTACTTTCCTGGAAAACATTAGGGTTGGCGGACATATGAAGTATCGGCTGATGAGTTGTGCGTAAACATCGCCCTCGGGAATGGTACCATGCGGAAACCGGGCAGAGTGCCATGCCAGGTGTTGTCCAGCTTCATCGATAAGTTCAGCATCGCAAAAGTTTACACCAAACATGGGCCCCCTCTGCAACAGCGCCTCCACCCCTTTCTCAATCCGTTCAGGCAACAACACATCATCGGCTGCCAGGTCAATGATATATTCACCTTTGGCCAAGGTCAACGCACGATTAAATGCCTTGCAGTTTCCCAGGTTCGATTCAAGTAACAGGATTTCCATCGCAACGTATTCCTGTTTAAGGGTTTTGATTTCAACAGCACTGTCATCGGTGCTCGCATCATCCACCACAATCAGTTGAATGGGTTTGTAGGTTTGCTGAAAAACCGATTCCACGGCTTCGCGAACAAACCTGCCCTGGTTATAGCATAAGCAGATTACGGTAACCAGCGGTTGCGTATCCATCATTTCAAAGATTTTTCAAAGGTAACTTTACTCGCATCTATAGCGCCCATCTCCTGCTTAAACCTGAGCAAGGATGGCTTCAATCTGCCCGCTACCGTAGAGGTTCCTAAGTCCAGTAACTCAATTTCATTACTCCGGCAATATTCATAAAGCTTTTTATTTAACAGAATCACCGGACTCCAATGATCATACGCTGCGGCATGATCAAAATAAAAATGATAAATCACCCGTTTATTTATGCGGATAGTCACCCCTGCAGCTACCCATACATCCTGATCTTTCAACACAGAAAGTACAATCTTGTCATGAAATACAGTGGCCAACGACTTCAATTCAGGTAACGACATACTTAAGGTGTAGTCTTTTAACTTTCTGCAGGAATGCAAGAATTGATAAACCTGGTCAAGGTATTCAATCGGCAATAAAGACCAGTCTAGCCCTAAAACCGAGCATTCATTTAATTTTTTTTTCTTGGCGCGATTTAAACCCGATTCAAACGCTCGTTCATTAACCTGAATGATAGAACTGATTTCTTCCAGGCGGATGGAATAACCCGAACTCAATAAAACTTCCTTAATACGGCTAAATGCTTGTGGTGTATAAAGATCAGGCGGACTTTTAATTATTATTTTTCGAATTTTTCTCTCCTTCAAATTACTTTCAATAAACCCAACAAACCTACGCAATACAGTTGTTGGAGGAATCTGAAAAAAATAAAATGATCCGAAAGGTGCCCGTAACGGACTGCGTGCCGTTTGTTCAGAAAGGTGGAAATGAATAAGCGCACAAACGTGTTGATCAGCTTCGCTTGTCAAGGTAAATGTTTGCCAACCTTCAGGTGATTGCAGGGCAAGATGCTGTGGCGTATGAAATATATCCACATCCCCAGCAAGGGTATAGCCTTCCGGGATTTCCGCGTGACATGAATACTTTTCTGTCAATTGACTTTAGTCTTCACTTTCGTCCAGTCTTTGATCTGCCAGAATACTTTCCCGGATGTGAGGTGATTGCCTTTTGTGTCGTGAATTTTCACTTCACAGGGAATCACTACGGCTTCCTGGGTTTGTAACGGATGGATTACCTGCTCGTGCAGCCAGTCTTTGGAGATCCCAAACTCCGCGGTAGCATCCATCTTGCCCTGGTAATGGTAATCCATTTCCATCCGTTGCATAATGATGCGGTACTTCTTTACATCCAGGTTGCTGATCAGCAGGAAGCCGGTGGTGAATTCGGAGATGGTGGCCAAGCCACAGGCATGAAGGCCCCGGATGTGGTTGAAGTTGCTTCGCTTGTAGGGCATCAGGGTCTTTAACCGGTAATCTTCGATCTCCAACACCCGGAAACCGTGTGGTTTGTTGAAGGGGATCATGCGGTTTAGAGACCAATTCAGAATTTTCAAATAAAAGGCCGATGTTTTGGCCTTTTGAAGTACCTCATTCGGGTTTAGCATAGCACAGATTTATGACGAAAAGTTAACCCTAAAATTTTTGTAACCGAAATGGGGTAAGCCATATGAGCCATCAACCCGGCCAGATTGCCCATAGAACCTTTCCCCAAAACTGACCTTCTCCCTTCATCATGAGAAAGGCTTGCCGCATGGCACATCCTGCCCCTGTACTAACTGCTCATAAAAGACTTTGATTTATTATTTTTCTGCTGAAAAAAATACCTCCCAAATCCATACATTTACAAACTCATGAACACCCGCACAACCGATACCTCCAAATATCCCTGGGTTCTCCAGCCTGGATTGTAATGGTTTCATGAGGATTCCCTCCTCGCTTCGTTTTTAATCGTTCGGAATTTTCAAGTATTGTTTTCTCATCCGGAAAACAGCCCAAAATTTAAAGCCAAACCATATGCCTATACCAACACCTTTTTTTCCACGCACTTCTGTCCTGTGTACCAGCATGAAATGGAAGGAGTGGGCCGGATACTATGCCGTTTGTTCGTATGACACCTTCCACGGCCCGGAGTATACAGCGTTTCGGAATTCAGCGGGCCTCCTCGATGTAACCCCGCTTTTTAAGTATCAGGTAAAAGGCCCGGATGCCGCAGCTTTTCTTTCGCGCATCATGGTGAGAGATGTTACCAAATTACAGGTTGGCCGGGTTTCCTATTGCTGCTGGTGCAATGACCAGGGAAAAGTGATTGATGATGGCACCGTGATGCGAAGAGCTGAAAATGAATTCTTCGTTACCTCAGCCGACCCTTCCTATTCCTGGTTTTCCCGATTCAGACGAGGGTATGATGTTTCGTTAGAAGATATCTCCGATCAAATTGCCGGAGTGGCCCTTCAAGGCCCAACTTCACGCGACATTCTTAAACACGTATGCGATGCAGATTTAGATAGCCTGAAATATTTTTCAACTGTAAAAGCAAAAGCCGATGGGTTTGATCTAAACATCTCCCGAACTGGGTATACCGGTGACCTTGGTTATGAGCTTTGGGTTGAAAACGCGCATGCCTTAAAACTCTGGGATGCCCTGATGGATGCCGGAAGAAATTACGACATCCGGCCGGCCGGTTTGGATGCATTAGATGTTACCCGCGTTGAAGCAGGATTGATTTTAAAAGATGTTGATTATTACAATGCCTTGCACACGCTGATCGAAAACCGCACTTCCTCACCGTATGAAATCACGTTGGGTTGGACGGTGAATCTGAACCGCGAACCCTTCAACGGGCAGTCGGCCCTTCAGGCTGAACACAAGCAAGGTTCAAAGTGGGCAATTGTGGGGTTAGATATTAACTGGCCTGAAGTGGAAGAATTGTATTATAAATGCGGACTACCTCCGGAAATAGGAAGCCACGCGTGGCGCAGTTCAATTCCGGTTTACACCAGCAAAAGCAAGAAGACCCAGGCCGGATATGCTACCAGTGGAGCGTGGTCGCCCTTGCTAAAGAAAAACATTGCCCTGGCAACCGTAGAAAAAAAATACGATGTACCCGGCAACGAATTGCAGTTTGAAGTAACCGTAGAGCACAAGCGCCATACCGTATCGGCCATTGTCAACAAACCGCAATTTTATAATCCTGAAAGAAAAACCTCTACCCCTAACAACCAGAAACCATGAGCCAAAAGTATGATGCCATTATTATCGGGGGAGGCCACAACGGTCTTATCTGTGCAGCCTATCTGGCGAAAGCCGGAAGAAAAGTATTGGTGCTGGAAAAAAGACATGTGTTGGGAGGCGCTGCTGTGTCGGAAGAAATGTATCCGGGATTTACGTTTTCCGTTGCTTCGTATGTCGTTAGTTTGTTCAGGCCACACATAATCCGCGAACTGGAGTTGGCCAGACATGGTTACGAAGTGATCCCGATGGATTGTTCATTTTTACCCTTGCCGGATGGCGATTCGTTGGCCCGCTGGGGCGACCCGCATCGTTCGCGCAGGGAAATTGCGCGGTTCAGCAAGAGCGATTCAGAAATTTATCCGGAATTCAGTCGCGTAATGTCGCTGATGGGTAAACTCGCTAAAGCCGTTATTGATCATCCCGCACCCAATATTACTTCCTACAAACCCACCGAACTGGCTAACCTGCTTCGCCTTGGAAAAGCCTTTAAAGAACTGGGACCTGATCTGCTGCACCTCAACACCAAACTGGTGACGATGAGTGCGCTCGACTTTCTCGATCTGTGGTTTGAATCGGAAGTGCTGAAGGCGCCCATGTCGGTAAGCGGTATCATTGGCACCTTTCAGGGAGTTCGATCACCCGGAACGGCTTACGTATTGCTCCATCATTACATGGGTCAACTTGATGGTGTATTTCGTTCGTGGGGATTTTCCAAAGGCGGTACGGGTGGCGTGAGCATGGCTTGCGCCAGGGCAGCTATGCGCTATGGCGCTGAAATCCGAACAGAGGCACCAGTTCGAAATGTGCTCATCAGGAATGGAGTTGCCTCTGGCGTTGTACTGGAAAATGGAGATGAGTTAACGGCAAAAACGGTGGTGTCCAACCTCGATCCCAATCGAACCTATTTAAAAATGGTTGGTGAAAATAATCTGGATGCCGATGTATTGAAGGAGATTAAGCGATTTAAATTAAGAGGGAGTTCAGGTAAAGTGAACCTCGCATTGGATAGTGTGCCCGAATTTAGTTGCCGGCCGGGCGATGGTGATCACATCCGTGGCGATATTGCCATTGCTCCGGGTATCGATTATCTCGAAAAAGCTTTTGATCAGGCGAAGTACGGTGAGTTTTCTACCCGTCCGTATATCAATGCGGTTATCCCTACGCTCACCGATCCAACCCTTGCCCCTCCCGGCAAGCACATTCTTTCCTGCTTTGTGCAGTACGCACCGTATCACATCAAAGAAGGCGCTGAAAACTGGCCGAAGTACCGGGAGGCTTTCGGAGATACGGTAGTGGATACCCTGGCGGAGTACATCCCCGGACTGAAGGACAAAATTCTTTACCGTCAAGTGCTTACCCCGTGGGACATTGAACAAACCATGGGCCTTACGGAAGGCAATATTTTTCATGGCGAACTAAGCCTTGAACAATTATTATTTCAACGCCCCATGGCCGACTTCTCCAAATACAAAACGGCTGTTCCAAAACTGTGGATGTGTGGTTCCGGAACGCACCCCGGTGGCGGCATCATGGGCGCCAGCGGTGAATTGTGTGCCAAAACCATGTTAACGTCAAGGGCAATCTAACCAAGAAACAATGAGCAACACCTACGATATAATTGTCATTGGCGGAGGACACAACGGGCTGACCGCTGCCACTACCCTGGCCAAAAAGAATAAGAAAGTATTACTCCTTGAAAAGAGAAAGGTTCTTGGTGGCATAGCTGCCGGAGAAGAATTTCATCCGGGGTATTCAACAACAGGCGTACTGCACGACACGAGTGGTGTTCGGCCTGATGTGATTAAGGCGTTGAGTCTTGAAAAATTTGGACTGAAAACAAAAAAGTCTAGAGCAACTGTTTCGCTTCTATCGAAAGCTGGAAAGCACCTGGAGCTAAGCTCCGATGTGGATAAGACAGCCGCAGCAATCGCAAAGTTTTCTCAAAAAGACGCTGATGGATACAAAGCGTATCGTGACTTTATTAACAAAATCAGTGGGTTTGTCACAGAATTGGTAAATGAATTTCCGCCAGACCTCACCCACCTGGAAGGCGCTCAGCTTTGGGCATTAGCCAAGAAAGGATTGGCGCTTAAAAAACTGGGCAACAAAACCATGCTGGAGCTTTTGAAGGTGGCTCCCATGAGCGTAGCCGATTTTCTGAATGAGAAATTTGAAACAGATTTTATCAAGGCGGGGATAGCAGGGCCTGCCCTTTACGGATCATTCACGGGCCCCTGGTCATCCTACACCACACTCAACCTATTGTTATGGGAGTGCACTGCGAATGAAAGTGTTGTTGGCGGGCCTCAGTCGCTTGTCTCGGCACTTGAGCAAACAGCTAAAGCAGCCGGAGTAGAAATCAGGACCAACGCCCCGGTTGATAAAATAACCCTCGATGAAAACAGGAGAGTAACAGGAGTGCGGCTGGTTGGCGGAGAAGAGATCAAGGCCTCAAGGGTTGCTTCCTCCGCTACGCCACACGTAACTTTTTATGAATTGCTGAAGCCAAATCAAATCAGTTATACACTCGAACATGGTATAAAACATTACCGGTCGCGGGGTACTACGGCAAAAGTGAACCTGGCTGTAAATAAATCAGTAACTTTCAATGGCGTTAGCGGGGTGGAGTTTGCACGAACAGGCAATTCTTTTGATGAAATGGAACGCGCTTTCGATCCGGTGAAGTATAGGAGATTTTCGGATGAACCGATTCTGGACATTCATGTTCCGTCTGTTCAGAATCCATCCTTGGCACCGGCCGGTCATGCCGTAGTTTCGATGGTTGTTCATTTTGCGCCCCACCATTTTGATGAAGGTTGGTCGGAACAAACAAAGGAGAAATTGTTGAATACCGTTGTTAAAACCTTAGGGCATTATGTTCCGGATATTTCTGCGCAGATTGTAGCATCTGAGGTATTATCACCGGTAGATCTGGAAGAAAGGTACAGCTTAACAAATGGACACATCTTCCACGGAGAGCATGCAGTTGATCAATTGATCACCCGGCCCATTCCATCCTGTGCACGTTATGCCACACCCATTGAGGGGCTGTATTTGTGCGGAAGTGGGTCGCACCCCGGAGGCGGTATCACCTGTATGCCGGGCTACCTGGGAGCGCAAATGATTTTGAAGAATAACGGCTAAACTGCTTTGGATATGGAAAAGCGACCATTCAAAAAAAGAGGCGTTGATTATCCCATCATTGATGGCACCCGAACGTTGCCCGGAAAGTATTACCACAGTCCAGAAATATACGGGGAAGAAGTAGCAAAAATTTTTTATAAGTTCTGGTTGTATGCCTGCCGGGCAGAAGAAATTCCATCCGCAGGCGATTACAAACTAATACAAGTGGCGGATGAGAGTCTTATCCTGGTACGCGACAAATCCAATCAGATCAAAGCACTGTTCAACGTTTGCAGCCATCGCGGTACGCAACTTTGTGCTGAACCAACCGGAACGTTCAAAGCCAAAACCATTCAATGCCCCTACCACGCCTGGACGTACGGTCTGGATGGTAAACTCCTGGCTGCGCCATTGATGCAGGAAGGTAACGGATTTATGAAAAGCGAATGTTCTCTTCCCCAAGCCAGCGTATACTTATGGGAGGGCTTTGTGTTCATCAACCTCCATCCAAATCCAGTATCCTTCGAAGAACAAATGGAAGCGCTGATCGGAAAATTTTCCGACTGGAAAATGGAAGAGTTGAGAATAGCCCATCACATAAAATATGAACTGAATTGCAACTGGAAGTTAATCCTACAGAATTACCAGGAATGTTATCATTGCCCGGGGGTACATCCCCTGCTCAGCGAACTTACACCCGTGAATTCGGCCCAGCACGATGCCAGCAAGGGCGCTGTCATTGGCGGATTCATGGACCTCACCAAAAAAAGAGGAAGCATGACCATGACCGGGGAAGCGGCAGCGCCACCCATTTGCAATGTATCGGGTGATGACTTGCAGCGGGTCTACTATTATTCCATTTTTCCAAACATGCTGCTCACACCCCATCCCGATTTTGTAATGTTCCACCACATCACCCCGTTGGGCCCGGATAAAATCATTAACGATTGTTATTGGCTGTTTCGCCCTGAAGTAATCAACGACCCATCATCTCAGAATGGAATTAAATCGGCTATAGAATTCTGGGATTTAACCAACCGGCAAGACTGGCAAGTGTGCGAGCAAATGCAAACGGGCACCAAATCAAAACGCTTTACCCGGGGCTATTATTCCGGGCGGGAAGATATACTGCATCAACTCGATCAGGAAGTGCTAAAAGCGCTGGGACATGACGACCCCGGACAAGAAGGATGACTCAATAAAATTTCTATCTTGCCTGCTTTAACTGCGGCTCATGACTGAAAAGAAACAGGCAACACTCTTCCAGGCATTACTTCCAATTCTGTTCTTAATTGCTCTGCTCACACTTAATGTGCTTGTTTTTGGTTCGGATGCCATTGGTGGCGCCAACCAGATAGTATTGTTGCTGGCGGCAGGCGTGGCCGGCCTCGTGGCCTGGAACCTGGGATATAATTACGAGGAGATCAATTCAAGCATTGTGCGGAGCATCAGCTCGGCCATGTCGGCCATTATAATATTGTTAACCATTGGCTCGCTTTCCGGCACGTGGTTACTCAGCGGCATAGT
>CAZOYJ010000132.1:0-1966 GCA_964583905.1 uncultured Roseivirgaceae bacterium | reverse complement strand
TTTATTATGGCATTAAAATTCTTAACCCGGTAATTTTTCTTTTTGCTGCAACCGTGGTAAGTGCCATCGTATCGTTAGCCACCGGAAGTTCCTGGTCAACAATAGCTACGGTTGGCATCGCCCTGTTGGGTATCGGCCAGGCGCTGGATATTCATGAAGGTGTGATCGCAGGCGCGATTATTTCGGGCGCCTATTTCGGTGATAAGATGTCGCCTCTATCCGACACCACTAACCTTGCACCGGCAATGGCCGGCACAGATTTGTTTACACACATCCGGTACATGGCGTACACCACCGTACCCTCCCTTGTTATTACCTTGATCATCTTCCTTGTGTGGGGATTTACGTTGGATACCTCAGCCGCTCAAACCGATTCAAGTGCAGTGCTCTCGGCCATTGAATCATCTTTTAACCTTAACCCATTATTATTCCTTGTTCCGGCTTTGGTCATTTTGCTGATCATCAAACGCGTACCGGCTGCACCGGCCTTGTTGATTGGCGCCTTGCTGGGCGGATTGTTCGCGGTGATTTTTCAACCCCAGGTGATTAACCAGGTTTCCGGTATTGAGGGTGATTATGTACGCTCCTCTTTCGTTGCGGTAATGAACGCCTTGTCAACTACCATACACGTTGTAACCGACAATGCACAAATCAATGAACTGCTTACCGGCAAAGGCATGTACGGCATGTTGAATACGGTGTGGCTGATTATTTGTGCCATGATCTTCGGAGGTGTGATGGAATCCTGTGGATTGCTGAAACGGATTGCCGATGAAATCATCCGGTTTGCCCACTCCACCGGATCATTGGTTACCTCCACTGCAGCTACCTGTTTATTCTTCAACGTAACCGCATCCGACCAGTACATGGCCATAGCCGTACCCGGTCGGATGTACGCGGATACCTATCGTAAGCGTGGATTAAAGCCAGAAGTACTCAGTCGAACCCTGGAAGATTCGGGTACCGTAACATCGGTGCTGGTCCCCTGGAACACCTGTGGCGCTACACAGGCAGGTGTACTGGGCGTGGCTACCGTGGTGTATGCACCCTTTGTTTTCTTCAGCATTATCAGTCCGTTTATGACGATACTGTTTGCTTATTTGAATATTAAGATCAGGAGGATTGATGATTTGCAAGAATCATAAGAACAGTCTATCCGTAAATCTCTATTTTTGTATTTGTTCCAGGTGAAGTAGCGATTTCTATATGCCAGAAATTTCAAGATTTTACGGAATCATCATTCGCATGTTTATGGAGCCTTTTACCCAACACTATCGCCCGCATTTCCATGCCTACTATCAAGAGTTTACGGCAGTTTTTGGAATAGAAAGCATTGAACTGTTAGCCGGAGAACTTCCGCAAAAGCAACTTCGTTTGGTATTAGCATGGGCTGAGCTTCACCGGGAAGCATTAATGGAGGACTGGGAACTGCTGCAAAGCGGAAGCCCGCCTTTTAAAATTGAGCCCTTAAAATGATCGCTCCATGAAACATCTCATCGTCAAAGTCAAGTCAGTTCAGGTACCCGAATTGTATAAGATTAAAGTTACTTTTGACGACTCTACTGAAAAAGTAATAAACCTCGAACACTTGCTTACCGGACCGTTGTTCGGTCCATTAAAAGATCCGGAATTTTTTCGAAAAGTAAAGGTAGATCCGGAGGTTGCTACGGTTGTATGGCCAAATGGTGCAGATTTCGATCCGGCAACGCTGTACGAATGGAATCTGTATGAAAAAGAACTAACCGCACGAGCCCGTCAATGGTAACTATTACGCACGAAGAGATTCACGAACTTCCCTTACAAAAGTTCACGGGAAAAATTGTTTTGATCGGTGAAGAAAAAAAACTTCAACGGGCCTTTGACGAGATCAAAGAACATAACGCCATCGGATTTGATACCGAAACACGACCAAGTTTTAAAAAAGGTCAAGTGTACAAGGTATCCCTCATGCAGGTGGCTACGGCTG
>CAZOYJ010000131.1:0-10292 GCA_964583905.1 uncultured Roseivirgaceae bacterium | reverse complement strand
TAGAGCGGCAGCCTTCCAAGCTGCAGGTCGCGGGTTCGAGCCTCGTCTCCCGCTCGTAGCACCGAAAGGAGTTCGGAATTTTAAATGTTGAATTTGAAATTTTGAATTTATCGGCTGTTGTAGCTCAGGGGTAGAGCACTTCCTTGGTAAGGAAGAGGTCGTGAGTTCAATTCTCATCAACAGCTCAAAGCAACTGAGGAAGTTGATAACGGACAAGGGGGTAGTCCTGGTCCATAGAGATAGAAATTTTGAAAACGAATGTTTTGATTTTGGGTGGGGTAGCGTCCATCGTTCAGAAATCGAAATTTTCTGCCTGTCCGCCAACTGGCGGATGAATAAACCCTTATTCGAGAGGCTTAACATGTTTAGGGTGTATCTCCTCAGCAGGAGGAGATTTAAGCGTAGTAATAACTTAAATCAATTATACACTTTAAACTTTAACTGGAATTTTCAAATATGGCTAAAGAAACATTTGATCGTTCGAAACCGCACGTAAACATTGGTACCATTGGTCACGTTGACCACGGGAAGACCACGCTTACGGCTGCAATTACCCAGGTTCTTTCTAAAAAAGGGCTTGCTGCTATTCGTGATTTTTCTTCAATTGACAACGCTCCTGAAGAAAAAGAAAGAGGTATTACCATTAATACATCTCACGTAGAATACGCTACTGAAAAGCGTCACTATGCACACGTTGACTGTCCGGGCCACGCTGACTATGTGAAAAACATGGTTACCGGTGCTGCGCAAATGGATGGTGCCATTCTTGTGGTGGCCGCCACGGATGGCCCGATGCCACAAACACGCGAGCACATTCTGCTGGCTCGTCAGGTAGGTGTACCCGCATTGGTTGTGTTTATGAACAAAGTTGACTTGGTGGATGATGAGGAGTTGTTGGATCTTGTAGAAATGGAGGTTCGCGAATTGATGTCAGCGTATAGCTTCCCTGGCGATACGATGCCTGTAATCCGTGGATCTGCACTGGGAGCATTAAATGGTGAACAAAAGTGGGTTGAAAAAGTTGAAGAACTGATGAACGCAGTGGATGAATTCATTCCTATTCCCGTTCGTTTGATCGACAAAGATTTTTTAATGCCTGTTGAAGACGTTTTCTCCATTACAGGTCGTGGTACGGTGGCTACCGGTAGAATTGAGAGAGGTATCATCAACTCCGGTGATCCTGTTGAAATTCTTGGTATGGGAGCTGAAAACCTGAAGTCCACTGTTACCGGTGTGGAAATGTTCCGCAAAATTCTTGACAGAGGTGAAGCTGGCGATAACGTAGGCTTGTTACTCCGCGGTATTGAAAAAGAGCAAATCCGTAGAGGTATGGTTATTTGTAAACCGGGATCTGTAACTCCTCACGCTAAATTTAATGCTGAGGTTTACGTACTTTCAAAAGAAGAAGGTGGTCGTCACACGCCATTCTTTAACAAGTACCGTCCACAATTCTATTTCCGTACCACTGACGTAACTGGCGAAATCATGTTACCGGCTGGTGTAGAAATGGTAATGCCTGGCGATAACATTTCAATTGAAGTACAATTGATCAATAAAATCGCTATGGAAAAGGGTCTTCGTTTCGCTATCCGCGAAGGCGGACGTACCGTAGGCTCTGGTCAGGTTACTGAAATTCTTGACTAATATTTCAATAATAATTTAACCCACCCCGCTCCCCGGAGCGTGGGATGGGTTAGGGTAAAGGCGTTTCTGAATTTTTTAGGAACGCCTTTGTTTTCTTGGTTTCAATATCTACCTTTGCAGTCCTTTTGGGCTACGTAAGGTAACGGTTTATAACTAAGTGTAGCTCAAAGGGTTGAGGAGACTGAAAGCTGATAAACCCTGAGGGTTGCCAAATACGGGTGTAGCTCAATTGGTAGAGCAGCGGTCTCCAAAACCGCAGGCTGGGAGTTCGAGCCTCTCCACCCGTGCAAAAACATAAAAAAACTGATGCAGAAGGTTAAAACATACTTTTTGGAATCCTGGGAGGAACTGAAGAACAAAGTTACCTGGTCCAGTTTCAAGGAATTGCAAGGCAGTGCCATTCTGGTATTGGTGGCTTCAACCATTTTCGCATTGGTAATTGGGGCAATGGATTGGGTGTTTAAGACGGGCCTTGAGTGGTTCTATAAAGAATTTTAACCAAACAAGGCAATGGGCGAGCTCAAGTGGTATGTTTTGCGCGTGGTTAGCGGCCAGGAGAAGAAGGTTAAAACTTACCTGGAAAACGAAATCGAGCGCGAGAAACTCAGGGATTTTATTCCTCAGGTTCTTATACCATCTGAAAAGGTGTATGAAATGCGGGGAGGTAAGAAGCGTGTCAGGGAAAGAAATTTCTTTCCGGGCTATGTCTTGATTTCAGCTGATTTGTCGCATGGCGAAGCCTACCACTCGGTAAATAATATCCCGGGGGTGATTGGGTTTCTGGGAAATAATGGAACAGGCTCTTCCAAAGATCCGGTACCGTTACGGCAGTCTGAGGTAAACCGTATTCTTGGCAAAGTAGATGAAATTGATTCGTTTGATGAAAAGCTTGAGACCCCCTTTATTAAAGGTGAATCAGTAAAAGTAATGGACGGGCCTTTCAGCGGATTTACCGGAACGGTTGAAGAGATTTTTGAAGAGAAGAAGAAACTCAATGTGATGGTAAAAATATTCGGCAGGAATACACCTGTTGAATTGAATTATATGCAGGTAGAAAAGTTAGATTAACGATAACATGGCAAAGGAAATCACAGGATATCTGAAGTTGCAGGTAAAGGGAGGTTCAGCAAATCCATCCCCCCCGATTGGTCCTGCTTTAGGTAGTAAGGGTCTGAACATCATGGACTTTTGCAAACAGTTTAATGCCCGTACGCAAGATAAACCAGGACAATTGCTTCCTGTTCTGGTGACTATATATAATGACAAATCGTTTGACTTTGTTATTAAAACACCTCCGGCCGCAAACCTTATCCTGGAAACCATGAAAAAGCAGAAAGGTTCGAACGAACCTAACCGCGTAAAGATTGGCTCCATTACCTGGGATCAGGTTAAGGCAATTGCCGAATTGAAAATGCCTGACCTCAATGCTTTTAAAATTGAGTCAGCCATGAAGATGGTTGCCGGTACCGCACGAAGCCTCGGAGTTACCGTTACGGGTACTCCTCCGTGGGAACAATAATTTATTGACTGATTACTTATTAAAGTCATGGCAAAGATTTCAAAAAACAGAAAGGCCGTAATGGCCAAATACAGTTCGGAGAAGCTTTATACACTGGATGATGCCAGTCAGCTGCTCAAGGACATTACGTTTACAAAATTTGATTCATCGGTAGATCTGGATATCAGGCTGGGTGTTGATCCCAAGAAATCTGATCAGATGGTACGCGGTGTCGTATCCTTACCGCACGGCATTGGTAAGACCGTACGGGTATTAGTGCTTTGCACGCCTGACAAAGTTCAGGAAGCAAAAGATGCCGGTGCCGATCATGTTGGTCTGGACGACTATGTTCAGAAAATTGAAGGTGGTTGGACCGATATCGATGTGATTATCTGTACCCCCACCGTTATGGCCAAAGTTGGTAAACTTGGCAAAGTGTTAGGTCCTCGCGGCCTGATGCCCAACCCCAAATCAGGAACTGTTACGCTCGAAGTCGGTAAAGCCGTTAAAGAAGTAAAAGCCGGTAAAATCGACTTCAAAATTGATAAAACTGGAATCATCCACGTGAGCATCGGGAAAGCTTCCTTCTCACCTGACAAAATCAGGGACAATGCCATGGAGATGATCCATACAGTGGCCAAACTTAAGCCCGCCTCAGCCAAAGGCACTTACTTTAAAAGTATTTGCCTTTCAACAACCATGAGTCCGGGCGTAAGAATTGACACGGGTTCTATTGCTGGTATTTAAGAAACAAAATCATGACCAGAGAAGAAAAAGCACAAATCATAGAGGAACTCAGTCAGAAGTTTGCCGACACAACACACTTCTACATTACCGATGCAGGCGGACTAACCGTGGCACAGGTGAATGCATTCAGACGGCTTTGCTATAAGAGCGGTATCGAATACAAAGTGTACAAAAACACTATGATTCGTAAGGCTCTTGAGAAGCAAGAAGGTGTTGATTTCACTCCACTCTTTGGAACACTAAAGGGCTTTTCAGGTGTCCTCTTCTCGAAAGAAGCCGGGAATTTACCTGCACGAGTTATTAAGGAATTCCGTAAGAAACTGGATGGCAAGCCTGTACTGAAGGCAGCCTCAATCGACTCCGATTTTTTTATCGGGGAAGAAAACCTCAATACACTAAGCGAGCTGAAGAGCAAAAACGAGCTCATTGGTGATGTTATTGCATTGCTGCAATCACCGGCTAAGAATGTTATCTCTGCACTGTTGAGCGGGGAGCAAAAAGTAGCCGGCCTGGTTAAGGCATTGGAAGAACGTGGTAATAATTAATTGTCGAATCAAAAATTTTAAATTTTAGTAAACATGGCGGATGTTAAAGCTCTCGGAGATCAACTTGTTGAACTCACAGTTAAAGAAGTAAACGAACTTGCTTCTTATTTGAAAGAAACCTACGGTATTGAGCCTGCTGCTGCTGCAGTTGTTGCCGGTCCTGCTGCTGGCGCTGCCGGTGGTGGTGTCGTTGCCGAAGAAAAGACCAATTTCGATGTCGTATTGAAAGCACCCGGTGCTAACAAACTTCAGATCGTGAAGCTGGTTAAGGAACTCACCGGTCTGGGCTTGAAAGAAGCGAAAGACATGGTTGATGGTGCACCCAAAACAATCAAAGAAGGTTTACCAAAAGACGAAGCTGAAAACCTCAAGAAGCAACTCATTGAAGCGGGTGCTGAAGTTGAGTTAAAGTAATTCTTCGGAAGGCGATGGGTACGTCTAACGCCTTCGTTAGGCCTGTTCCACCCCGATTAGATGATCAGGGTGGAACAAGGTCTTTTCCTATTTATACCTGTAGCACCGTACCCGCTGCAGTATCGTCCAGGATTTGAACATAAACGTTAAGCACCTTGGCAAAGAAAAACAGTAACGGTAGAATCGACTTTTCCTCCATCGAAAAAGTAATCGACTACCCCGATTTTCTGGATGTACAACTCCAGTCGTTCAAAGATTTTTTACAGATTGATACCCCAGCCGAAAAAAGACAAAACGAAGGTCTTTATAAGGTGTTTGCGGAGAACTTCCCCATCTCGGATTCACGCGAAAACTTTGTGCTGGAGTTTGTCGATTATACGATCGACCCCCCCAAATACAACGTTGATGAGTGTATCGACAGAGGATTGACTTTCTCTGTTCCGCTCAAGGCAAAACTGCGCCTCACCTGTAACGATGAGGACAACGAAGATTTTGAAACCATTGAGCAGGAAGTGTTCCTGGGGAACATTCCGTACATGACCGAGAAAGGTTCTTTTGTAATCAATGGCGCTGAACGGGTTATTGTATCGCAGTTGCACCGTTCGCCCGGAGTGTTCTTTGCCATGAGCAAACACACCAACGGTACTAAGTTGTATTCTGCGCGTATCATTCCGTTCAAAGGATCCTGGATTGAGTTTGCCACGGATGTAAACTCGGTGATGTATGCCTACATCGATCGTAAAAAGAAATTCCCCGTAACCACATTGCTTCGCGCGATAGGTTTCGGTACCGATAAAGATATTCTTGACCTCTTCGGTTTATCCGAAGAAGTGGAGGCCAACAAGAACACGTTGAAAAAAATTGCCGGCCGTAAACTGGCTGCCCGCGTGTTGCGCACCTGGACAGAAGATTTCGTTGATGAAGATACCGGTGAGGTGGTGTCTATCGATCGTAACGAAGTGTTGCTGGAGCGCGATCATGTATTATCGCAAGAGGATGTTGACACCATCCTGGAATCCGGTGTGAAGTCAATCATATTGCACCGCGAAGATGTTAACGTGGCCGATTACCACATCATCTTCAATACCCTGGCGAAAGATAACTCCAACTCGGAAAAAGAAGCTGTGGAACAAATTTACCGCCAGCTCAGAAATACCGAGGCTCCTGATGAACAAACCGCACGCGATATCATCCAAAGCTTATTCTTCAGTGAAAAACGTTACGACTTGGGTGAAGTTGGACGTTACCGGATCAATAAGAAACTAGGTCTTGATCTTGCGTACGATCAGCGTGTCTTAACCAAGGAAGATATTATTCTTATTGTGAAGTACCTCATTGGGTTGATCAACTCGAAAGCCCTGATTGACGACATCGACCACTTGAGTAACCGTAGGGTTAGAACAGTGGGCGAGCAGTTGTATACCCAATTTGGTGTGGGCCTGGCACGTATGGCCCGGACCATTAAAGAAAGAATGAATGTTCGCGATAACGAAGACTTTAAGCCGGTTGACCTGATCAACGCGCGTACACTGTCTTCCGTAATCAACTCGTTCTTTGGTACTAATCAGCTTTCTCAGTTCATGGATCAAACCAACCCGCTGGCTGAGATTACACACAAGCGCAGAATGTCGGCACTTGGTCCAGGCGGTCTCTCACGTGAACGCGCAGGATTTGAAGTGCGTGACGTACATTATACACACTACGGCCGCTTGTGTACGATTGAAACTCCGGAAGGCCCCAACATTGGTCTGATTTCTTCCCTTTGCGTTCACGCCAAAGTGAATAAGATGGGCTTTATCGAAACCCCGTACCGCAAAGTTGAAAACGGAAAAGTAAAAGGTAAGGATATTATCTTCCTTACAGCCGAAGAAGAGGACACCCATAACATTGCTCAGGCGAATGTAAAAATTAAAGGAGGGGAGTTCCAGGAAGAGAAGGTTAAAGCTCGATTTGAGGGCGACTTCCCGGTGGTTGAACCGAAAGATTTGAAGTACATGGACATTGCACCCAATCAAATCGTTTCAGTTGCGGCATCCATGATTCCATTCCTCGAGCACGATGATGCGAACCGTGCGTTAATGGGTTCAAACATGCAACGTCAGGCCGTGCCGCTGGTACGCCCCGAGGCGCCAATCGTTGGAACCGGATTGGAAGGCCGGATTGCATTAGACTCCCGTGCCCTGATTACAGCCGAAGGCGATGGCGTGGTGGAGTATGTTGATGCGAAGAAAATTATTATCAAGTATGATGTTACCGAAGAACAACGTTCAGTAAACTTTGATAACGAAGTAAGAACCTATAGCCTGGTTAAATTCAGAAGAACCAACCAGGATACCTGTATTAACCATGCACCATTGGTACGGAAGGGCGATCGGGTAACCAAAGGTCAGCCGCTGGTAGAAGGGTATGCAACCAACAATGGCGAATTGGCGCTAGGAAGAAATCTGCTTGTGGCCTACATGCCTTGGCAGGGTTACAACTTTGAAGATGCGATCGTCATTTCAGAAAGGGTGGTGCGCGATGATGTATACACTTCCGTCCATATCGAGGAATTCGAACTGGAGGTACGGGATACAAAACGCGGTGAAGAAGAATTAACTTCTGAAATTCCTAACGTAAGTGAAGAAGCCGTTAAGCATCTTGATGAGAATGGTATAATCAGGGTTGGAGCCGAAGTAAAAGAAGGCGATATCCTGATTGGAAAGATCACCCCTAAGGGTGAAACCGACCCTACTCCAGAAGAAAAACTGTTGCGTGCCATTTTTGGCGATAAGGCCGGTGATGTGAAGGATGCATCGCTGAAAGCGCCTCCATCTTTGAAAGGCGTGGTTATCGACACCAAACTTTTCTCCAGGCCAAAACGCGATAAGGATATCCGCACAAAGTCTAAAAAAGAACTTGATACCCTTAAAAATAAATACGGCAAGACGTTAGCCGACTTACGGGCTGAAATGATTAAGAAGCTCGCGGCTTTGTTGAATGGCAAAACCAGTAATGGCGTAAAACATAAGTTTGGTGATGAACTGATCAGTAAAGGCGTTAAGTTCTCTTCGAAGGTTATCGAAAGCAATCTCTTCCCGGATAAAAATATCTACCGTGACGAGAGCAACTATGCGGTTCCTGAAGAAGTGAACCTGATTGCTGACGTATCGCTGGATAATTGGACAACTGATGATCACACCAATGATCTCGTTAGTCAATTGGTAAAGAACTACCTCGTGAAACGCAATGCCTATGCAGGTGAATTCAAGCGTGAACGCTTTACCCTCGAAGTTGGTGATGAATTACCAACCGGCATTGTTCAACTTGCCAAAGTGTACGTGGCTAAGAAACGTAAACTGAAGGTAGGTGATAAAATGGCCGGACGTCACGGCAACAAGGGCGTAGTAGCGAGAATTGTTCGTGAGGAAGATATGCCGTTCCTGGAAGATGGAACACCGGTTGACATCTGTCTGAACCCGCTTGGAGTACCTTCCCGTATGAACCTGGGTCAGTTGTATGAAGCTGTACTGGCATGGGCCGGCTTGAAACTTGGCCGTAAGTATGCCACGCCAATCTTTGATGGCGCTTCATTGGAAGAAGTACAAAAAGAATTGACCGATGCAGGCTTGCCTGACTATGGAAGATCGTACCTGTTCGATGGCTTATCCGGTCAACGCTTCGACCAACCAGTAACGGTAGGTGTTGCCTACATGTTGAAGCTGGGTCACCTGGTGGATGATAAGATGCACGCCCGTTCCATTGGACCGTACTCGTTGATTACGCAGCAGCCATTAGGCGGTAAAGCCCAGTTTGGTGGCCAGCGTTTTGGTGAGATGGAGGTTTGGGCAATTGAAGCCTTTGGCGCTTCGCATATCCTGCAGGAAATCCTCACCATTAAATCCGATGATGTAATAGGCCGTGCAAAAGCTTATGAGTCAATCGTGAAAGGCGAGAACATGCGCAAACCTAATATTCCTGAGTCGTTTAATGTGTTGGTACACGAACTCAGAGGTCTGGCGCTTGAGATCACTATGGATTAATAAAATTGATGTATTAAAATAAGGCCGGACACGGGTCCGGCTCTAATCCAATAAAGAATATGTCCTTCAGAAAAAATAAAAAATTCAGCAGCGACTTTTCAAAAATCACCATCAGCCTGGCTTCTCCCGAATCTATTCTGGAAAGTTCGCACGGTGAGGTTACTCAACCGGAAACCATCAACTACAGAACCTACAAGCCTGAAATGGGCGGGTTGTTCTGCGAACGGATTTTTGGCCCGGTTAAGGATTGGGAATGTCATTGCGGAAAGTACAAGCGTATTCGTTACAAAGGTATCATCTGCGACCGTTGCGGTGTAGAGGTTACCGAGAAGAAGGTAAGACGTGAGCGTATGGGCCATATTGAATTGGTTGTACCGGTAGCACACATTTGGTACTTCCGTTCGCTTCCTAACAAGATCGGGTATCTGCTTGGCCTTGCTACCAAAAAACTTGATCAGATTATTTACTATGAACGTTTTGTTGTAATCCAACCCGGTATTAAAGAAGAGGATGGAATCAACCGAATGGATTTCCTCACCGAAGAGGAATACCTGGACATTGTTGATAAACTTCCGCGCGAAAACCAATTACTGGATGATAACGATCCGAAAAAGTTTATCGCCAAGATGGGAGCAGAGGCGTTGGAGATGTTATTGTCAAGGTTAGAACTCGATACACTCTCTTACGACCTTCGTCATCAGGCGGCAACAGATACTTCACAGCAACGTAAAGCAGAAGCCCTTAAGCGCCTGAAGGTGGTGGAGGCTTTCCGCGAAGCAAACACCCGCGTGGAAAACCGTCCGGAGTGGATGGTGATTAAAATGGTACCCGTTATTCCGCCCGAATTGCGCCCGTTGGTGCCGTTGGATGGCGGTCGTTTCGCTACTTCTGATTTGAATGACCTTTACAGACGCGTTATTATCCGTAATAACCGCTTAAAGCGACTGATTGATATTAAGGCACCTGAAGTTATCCTCCGTAACGAGAAGCGGATGCTTCAGGAAGCAGTTGATTCCCTGTTTGATAACTCCAGGAAGGTAAACGCTGTTCGCTCCGATGGAAACCGTGCATTAAAATCGTTGAGCGATATGCTCAAAGGTAAACAAGGTCGTTTCCGTCAAAATCTGTTGGGTAAGCGGGTCGATTACTCTGGCCGTTCGGTTATTGTTGTAGGACCTGAATTGAAACTGCATGAGTGCGGACTTCCGAAAGATATGGCAGCTGAATTGTTCAAGCCGTTTATCATTCGCAAGCTAATCGAAAGAGGAATTGTTAAGACGGTTAAATCCGCTAAGAAAATTGTTGACCGCAAGGACCCGGTTATTTGGGATATTCTGGAAAATGTTTTGAAAGGACACCCGGTTCTGCTGAACCGCGCTCCTACACTTCACCGTTTGGGGATCCAGGCCTTCCAACCCAAGC
>CAZOYJ010000130.1:4661-10324 GCA_964583905.1 uncultured Roseivirgaceae bacterium | reverse complement strand
CATTCTAACCAGCTGAACTACCGGACCTTAAAAAGGGAGTGCAAAGATAGCCTCACCAATCATATCTCCAAAAATAGGGTTAAAATATTTAGGATGCGCTCACCTACACGACATACTGTATATGGTAAGCTTTTCAATCATTATCGGACTCAATGATTCGGCATAAACGCCATACGCATCTACCAACAATCCCTTTAACCCGGATGAGGATGAAATGGCAAATAATATTGAACTGTCATCGGGGTTGGTCATGCCTTCAAACCGGTGCACTTCATCTACGTGAAATTCTTCCGGTGCCAGCCGAAGTTTCAGTGGCGGGCATTCAATCCACTCCGGATGTAAATTAAAGTCGTGCGTATACCCCTTTGCCTGCAACGCCCGAATGGTGCCGGAAAGTGTTTCGTATGTCTTCATTATTTTTTATTTAGAAAAGCCGAGTACATCCAAACCAGTTTCTCTTGTTCCCGGATATAATCGCTCATCAATGCGTTGGTGCCTTCATCGTCCGAATCGCCCGACAACTTCAACAGCTCACGCTCTTTCAGCAGAAGTATTTTAAATCCTTCCAGTACCTGCCCAACCGCCTGGTAGCCATCCGTTACATCCTTTCGCTCCTTGATAGCCGATTTTTTAGTGTAGTCGGTATAACTGTGCAGGGGCGTATGGCCCAGGGTAAGGATGCGTTCGGCAATTTCATCAATCTTAACCAGGGCATCCGTATATAGTTCTTCAAACTTCAGATGCAATTCAAAAAACTTATCGCCCTTAATGTTCCAATGAAATCCGCGGGCGTTCATATAAAACAGTTGGTAATTGGACAGCAAATCGTTCAGGCCATTGGCCAGGGCTTGCGTATGCCGGGTCTCCAATCCAATTTGATTTGTCTTCTTTGTCATGTCAGGTGTTTTAGTTAAAAATACTATTTTTATAACAACTTAATCCATGATAAAGATCAGGCAACTTACCGTTTTTGTGCTGCTGATTCTTCTGAGTGTTGCTTGCAGCCATTCATCCACCGGTCATACTGCCGTAAAACCCCGGTACCACCGAACCTGGTATAAAGATCATGTGTACAAAAAGAAATGGCGGGTAGGAAGAATCAAATTCGAACCCGAAAAACAGGGTGTAAAGCGTGTAAAAATGAAGGGGTAATTACTGAACACCCTTTAGGAGCAATTCAATATTTTTCCGGAAGTAAAATTTTACCGGGCTGATCTGGTTGATGTGACTGGTTACAATGGATCCCAGCAGCACCGTAAGCAATAAATGGGTGATCTCGCGGGTAGAGGATGATCGGGTAATCTCCTTTTTGAAGATTGCCTCCAGTGTAAACTTTTCCAGCATTTGTTCGAGGGAATGAATCTCCAGCGTCTGCACGTGATCCAACGCAGGATAAAGAATGATTTTTTCTTCGGCCTTCACCGGAAAGGGCTTGGGATTGCGCTTGGAGTCGGCCAGGTAACCCAGCAAACTCAACATCAGTCCAGGATAAAGCTCACACGCTTCGCTCAGTTTATCACTCAGGTAATACACACCCTGCAACCCTTCCTTGGGTTTGTTCCGGAGTTCCACGGCCCTGTCCAGGCACCAAATCCGGAAATAATACAGTAAAAGATCCTCCTTCCGTGGAAAATATTTAAAAAAAGTAACCTTACTAATTTTAACTTTAGCGCAAAGGTCATCCACATAAAGATCCTCAAAGGGTCTCTTGCCAATGAGCTTTAAGGTATTATCTAAAATCTGGACTTTAAGACGTGCGGCTTTTTCTTTTCTCAGACCCATTTTTATTGCTTAACTCAAGTTCGGGATTAATTAATGCATTTACGAGATGGTAACCAATTATGTTATGATAAAACGACTGGTATTGCTTTCAATTGTAATTATTGTCGTTGCGTGTCAACCCGATCGAAGGCCTGAACCTGCTCTTGGATTAATAACCGACTCGGCTATGGTCGTTTCGGCACATCCCCTGGCATCAAAAGTGGGTGTTGAGATTATGAAGAAGGGCGGCAACGCCATTGATGCTGCCATTGCCACCCAACTGGCGCTGGCAGTTGTTTTTCCTGCAGCCGGAAATATTGGCGGGGGCGGGTTTATGGTGGTGCGTTTGCACGATGGCACTTTGGGTGCGCTTGACTACCGCGAAAAAGCCCCCGCAGCAGCCACCACAAATATGTTTCTAGATTCAGCGGGTAAGGTTATCGAGAACCTGAGCATCTTCGGCCACCTGGCTTCCGGAGTACCCGGATCGGTTGCCGGTATGGTGGAAGCGCACACCAAATACGGAACACTTCCCTGGGCCGAGCTGGTACAGCCTGCCATCGACCTGGCCGTAAAAGGATTTCCATTAACCAAACGCGAAGCTACCTGGCTGAATGAACTGCAAGAAAAATTAATTCAGTACAACACCATGAGACCTGAGTTTCTGATTCGCGATCAATGGAACGCTGGCGATTCAATTCGTTGGCTGGATTTGAGTAAAACACTTGAACGGATTCGCGACAAGGGAAGAGCCGGATTTTATGAAGGACAAACAGCGGACGACCTCGTGGCCGAAATGGAACGCGGCAAGGGTTTAATTACCCACGATGACCTCAAAAATTATCAACCGGTTTGGCGCACACCGGTTACAGCCCACTACAAAAACTATAAAATTATTTCCATGCCCCCCTCCTCCAGCGGTGGAATCTGTTTGGTACAACTGTTACAATCGGTTGAACCGTACCCGATAAAAAAGTGGGGATTCAATTCTCCCCAATCCATCCACCTGATGGTGGAAGCCGAGCGCAGGGTATATGCCGACCGGTCGAAGTACCTGGGCGATCCCGATTTTTTTACCGTTCCCGGTGATGTATTGATCAGCACATCGTATAACCAGGAACGCATGAAGTCATTTAATCCGAAAAAGGCAACACCAAGCACAGAGGTGGCACCCGGGAAGATTCCCGGATACGAATCGGATGAAACTACACACCTGTCGGTAGTCGATAAGTGGGGTAATGCCGTATCGGTAACCACAACGATTAACGGTTGGTTTGGTTCTTCCGTAGTGGTGGCCGGTTCAGGTTTTTTTCTGAATAACGAAATGGACGATTTCAGTTCAAAACCCGGCACACCCAATATGTTTGGCGTGTTGGGGGGCGAAGCAAACAAGATTGAACCCAACAAGCGCATGCTTAGCGCGATGACCCCCACCATTCTGGAAAAAGACGGCAAACTGTTTATGGTGGTAGGAACCCCCGGGGGAAGCACCATTATTACTTCGGTTTTCCAGATCATCCTGAACGTGGTTGAACATGACATGGGCATGCAACAAGCCGTAAACGCCAAACGAATTCACAGCCAATGGCTGCCCGATGTTATTCAACCGGAGTACAAAGCCCTCTCTGAAAAAGACAGCCTGAAGTTGGTTGCTATGGGCCATGCTTTCCGGTCGCGCAAATCGATTGGCCGTGTAGATGCCATTCTGGTTTTAATGGATGGAACGTTGGAAGGTGGAGCAGACCCTCGGGGCGATGATCAGGCCGCGGGCTATTGATACCGGTAAGGTTATAGTTTCTTAATCACAAACTCTACCCTGCGATTCAGCATCCGGCCTTCCTCCGTTTCGTTTGTGGCTACCGGCTTTGAACCGCCATAGCCCTTACCGGTAATCCGCTTTTTGTCAATGCCTTTTGAAACCATATAATCTTTTACGCGATTCACTCGCTTCTGCGAAAGCTCCATGAGTTGGCGGAAGGAACCGCGGTTATCGGTATGCCCGGCCAGTTCAATGGCTATGGTAGGATTGGCTTTCATAAAGGTGATGACCACATCCAACTCCGGGTACGACTCAGGTAACAACTCCGGCTTGCTCTGCATGAACAACACACTCTTCAGGTTCACCGTAGTGCCTACTTCAATGGGTTGTAAACTGAATTGCATTTCAAGCTCCTTCATCTCAAAGGTATGGAGGTCAATTTTTTCCAGCGTGCTGATATACCCATCGGCCTTGACTTCAATTTTATAGTGAGCCCGTGCGGGTACCCGTATTGAAAAACCCTCCGCGGTAGCTTCAGCCTTTCGTTCCCCCTGATCCTCTGAAACCACACTTATCGTGGAGGTGATCGGAGCGCCATTTTTGGCATGTAACACCCGGCCGTAAATCCGGACGGATTGATCATCGTGATCATCGGGCGAACGTTGAACAGGTGTGAGCACGTGTACAACCGGCAAATTTTCTTGCGATTGGTTTACAAATTTTATATCGCCATACCCATCGCTGTTTTTGGTACTGGTAAAAAGCGATCGGTTGTGCTGATCAAAGGCCCGGTAGAAAAGTTCGCGCCCCTCCGAATTTACTTCCGGTCCCATATTCACAGGCTCCGTCCATTGCGTAAAGGTGTCGTCAAGACGCTGGCTTGAATAAATGTCAAAGCTGCCATACCCCTTCCGGCCGTTGCTGGAGAAATACAACGTCTTTCCATCGGCACTGAGCGAAGGCGCCAGTTCCTGAAACTGCGTATTGATTACCGGCCCGAGGTTTTTTGGTTCCGACCAGTTGCCGTTGGCATCGCGCAGGGTCACATACAAATCATCAACCCCATAACTACCGTATGTCTCTGCCGAGTAAATGAAAATGTTTCCATCGGGTGTTACGTATCCACTTTGAAAGGAAGATTTGTTTTGAAAGTAAGGTATGAAAATGTTGGAAGGTACCGACCAACCACCAGCCGTTTGTGCGGTTACGGAAATACCCTGGGTTCGGGCTAACCCGCCCGGGGCATAGTGCCCGAATAAATACAAGGTACCGCCATCGGCTGCAAAGCCTGCCACTCCATTATAACCACGATCGTTCAATACGGAGCCGCCATGAACGGGTGCCGACCAGTGATTTCCGGCCCAGGTAGAATACCAGATATCCCCCGGGTCGCGCAGGCCGCCTGTATTTTGAGGATGATTGCTGATGGTAAAGTATAAGGTCTTTCCGTCTGGTGACAGCAATGGATTTTGCTCATCGTAGGGAGTAATGAGCAACCGATTCAAAACCGTATCCATCTCCGCATCCGGAATTCCAACAAAGCCCCATAAACCCAGCGTTAAAAAAACATTCAATAAAATCCTCATATGCTATAGCAAAGGGGAAACCCCCAATAACAAAAAATTCAGCTTGCAAAATACGTAAATCCGGGTACAAACTCATGTTAACGGCTCACCCACGGGTTTCCGCGAATGAAGAACCGCCACAATAACTCCGCATCTTTTCCGGCATAATCAATGCCAATTCGTTTACCGACAGAAATTGAGTTGTGGGGAAGCTTTTTACCCGGTTCCTCAATCCAAACTTCGTCATTCCACAGCAACTTTCCGTTGAGTGAGCGATCAATGCCCAACGCTTTGGTTAATTTACCCGGACCGGAGGTCAGATGATAGGAACCCGGTTTGACCATACGCCTGGATTCCATTTCTGAAATTCCGTAAACCGGTTCAACCGCCCGGATTAATACCGCATCCGCTAACCCTTTTTGGTTGGTGACCACATTAAACAGGTGATGTACGCCATAGCACAGGTAAACATACGCTGCGCCACCTGCTTCGAACATAACCTGGTTTCGTTGTGTTTGCTTCCCCCCATACGCGTGACAGCCCCGCTCCTTCCACGAATACGCTTCCGTTTCTACAAT
>CAZOYJ010000130.1:0-4561 GCA_964583905.1 uncultured Roseivirgaceae bacterium | reverse complement strand
TCGGTAAGCACAACCGTTGGCCTTACCGATGTGAAAGTAAATTACTTCCGCCCGAAAATGAAGGGTAGAAAGATTTTTGGTGGCGGGAAAGATTTCCTGGTTCCTTTCGGGGAAATGTGGAGAACCGGTGCCAACAGCGGAACCGTAATAAGCTTTTCAGACGATGTGAAAGTTGAAGGCAAAGAGGTGAAGAAAGGCGAATACCTTTTATTGACCATTCCTGGTGCAAGCGAGTGGACGGTTATCTTATACAGCGATGTTTCCATGGGCGGAAATACAGCTGCTTATGACCAGTCGAAAGACGCAGCCCGTTTTACGGTGAAGCCAACCCGGCTGAACGATGTGGTGGAAACCTTTACCGTGGGTATAGGCGACATCTCCGATGATAATACGTCCGCCAAAATCAAACTCGCATGGGAAAACACGGCTGTTAAATTCGGAGTAGCGGTAGATTACGATGCTAAGGTGATGAAATCCATTGAGGCTGGTACAAAAGTTAACCCCAATAACTATGTTGCTGCTGCCAACTATTATTTTGACAATGGCAAAGACCTGAAGAAAGCCCTGGAGTGGATTACCCTGGGTATTGAAACCGGTAACCAAAATGCATTCTGGAACATCCACACCAAAGCCAAAATTCAATTGGCGCTTGGCGATCACAAAGGTGCATTGGCAACTGCACAGCAATCGCTTGAAAAGGCGAAAGCAGCGCCCAGTGATTTTGGATACATCAAGAACAATGAAGACCTGATTGCCAAGATCAATGCCGAGATGCCCAAGACTCCGGCTAAGAAAAAATAAACTGCTGACGTACTATTTAGTTTTGAATAACTCCAATGAAAAAAAAGGCAGCCGGTAAGGGCTGCCTTTTCTTTTTATGAACACCCAATCAATTCTTCTTATTCAGCTTTTCCTTGTTAAGGGATTCTCTTCCATTCATCAGGTTACCCTCCACATCAAGTTCCACAATTTCATAATTCAGACGTTGTAGACCGGGAAGTATCCGGGCTTTATCACCTACCAGCAGAATACTCATGTTCTCGGGCTTGATCCACTTGGCCGCCAGTGCATCTACTTCATCTTTGGTGAGGTTTGCAAGAATCCGGTTTTGCTCATCCACATAGTTGGCGGGTAAGTCATATTGAAGTATTCTTCGGATAAACCCGGCCTTCTGAAATCCGGTTTCATACAACAGCGCATCGCGCTGCCCGAGTGCGCTCTTCATAAAGGATAATTCCTCTTCGGTTATACCGTGCTTGGCATACGTTGTCAACTCCGCCATTACTTCGTACAGGGCACTGTCCGTTGCATCGGCTTTTATGCCGGAACTGAACGTAAAGGTGCCAGAATGCTTATCACCGCTAAAGCTGCTGCGCGCCCCGTACGTCCACCCTTTGTCTTCACGCAGGTTAATATTTAAGCGGCTATTGAAAGCTCCCCCCAATACGTAATTCATCAATGCGGCACGGTAATATTCACCGGTGGCATCGTAGGTTAATCCGGTCAGTCCGCCAACCCTGAACTGCGTTTGTGCCGCCCGCGGTACATCCACCAGATAAATCCTTGTTTTAGTTGGTGTGGGTTTCGCTTCAACGGGAGGTAATTTAACCTCCTTGTTCGGAAGCTTCTTAAGAAAATTCAGTTTACCCAGGATTTCATTCTGGGTTACATCACCAACTACCACTACTTCTGTACCCCGTGAGGTGATATAATTATTGTAATACGCTTCCACATCTTTCAGCGAAAGATTTCTTACGGTGCGCTCGGTGCCAAATTCACTCATACCTAGAATGTGGTCGCCACCATAATTCATCTTATCGTAGACCTCCGCGGCAATGGTAGCCGGTTGAGATTTACGTTGTTTGAAACTTTCCAGTGTCTGCTTCTGAATCCGACTAAAAGCTTCTTCGGTAAACCTCGGATGCAGCATTCGTTCTTCAAGCAAAGCCAGTGTTTTGTCCAGGTTCTTCTTTAAGGTTTGAATACTGAACGTAATGCCATCCAAACTGCTGCTTACATTTACCGAACTGCCCAACTTCTGAAGTTCGGCCTGCAGTTGTTCAGCCGAATAGTTTTTGGTGTCCTCGTTCATCATGGCGGCAAACATCCGGGCTAACCCGACCTTTGACGTGTCGTACGCTTGCAACAAATGGCCACCGGGTATCGTGATGGATAGCGTGACTACCGGAAGTTCGGTGCTCACGGTTCCGATTATTTTAGCCCCGTTATCCTGGTCTTTCCGCCAGAATACCGGAACCGAAACTACCGGGTTTGGACCGCTGCCCGGAATCTTGCTGCGATCAAAATTGTCCTTCGGCTTTTCATACTTTAATCCGGCATACCCGTAATCAGGCGCTTTGTAACCGGCTGGACTTACCGTATAGTTATCGGGCGCTGCAAGGTTCGACTCCTGCCCTTTCGGAACAACACTAACCACAACGGCCGGTTTGTTTTTTATGTATTGATTATACACCCGCACTACATCCTGCTTTTTTACACGGGTGTAGCGTTCAAGTTCCTTCGCAATCAGGTTTGGATTGCCGGTATAGGTTTGGTAAGCCGCCAGTTGCGAAACTTTGCCGCTTACACTTTGCAGTCGGTTAATGTACTGCGACTCAAACCCACCGATAAACTTCTCAATGTCTTCATCGGTAACGCCACGGATTTCAAAACTTTTAACGGCATCGTCAATCATTTTTTTGGATTCAGTCAATGAAGTTCCGGGAGCGGGTGTCAGGCTGATAGAAAATTCACCGGCTAACTCGCTGGTGCGGTTAAAGGCAAATGCATTTAACGCTTTCTGATCTTTCACGATCTGCGAATAAAAGATGGAGTTCTTTCCCTGCCCTACTATTTGTGCAAGACAAGCCAATGCCGCTTCGTCTTCATGGTAGGTGGGAACAGTAGGCAGGGTAATCGACAGTTGCGGAATACGGGCGTAGTTGTCGACCAGTGTAACGTATCGGTTTCCTTCCAGCACCGGGGCAGGAAGTCTCATATTTTTTACTTCAGGTCCACGCGGAATGGAACCAAAGTATTTCTCCACCAATTTTATAACCTCGGCAGGTTTAATATCGCCCCCTATGGTAAGCGTTGCATTGTTAGGACCATACCAACGAAGAAAGAAATTCTTCAGGTCGTCAACATCTACCCGGTTCAGGTCTTCAATATACCCGATGGTGAGCCACGAATACGGATGCCCGTATGGATACAGATTTTTGGCGGTCACCTCGCCCACCAATCCATACGGCCGGTTGTCATAATTCTGGCCGCGTTCGTTCTTCACGGTTTCACGCTGAATCTCAAACTTTCGCTGGGTAACGGCATCGAGTAAAAAGCCCATCCGATCGGCTTCCAGCCAAAGAATTTTTTCTACCTGGTTGTTGGGGATGGTCTGGTAATAATTGGTGCGGTCGCGGTTGGTCGAGCCATTTAGGGTACCACCCGCTTCCGTAATAATTTTAAAATGCTGCTCATCGCCCACATTGTCGCTGCCCTGAAACATCATGTGTTCAAAGAAGTGCGCAAAACCCGACTTCCCGATTTCTTCGCGAGCCGAACCAACGTGATAGGTAACATCCACATGCACCACCGGATCGCTGTGGTCCTCGTGAATGATGACTGTAAGTCCGTTGGCTAATACATATTTTTCATAGGGGATAACCAGTTGATTCCCTTTCTTCTCTACCTTCTCAACAAGCTTCGCCTGTGCGAAGGCCAGAAAAGGCATCAGCATAATTCCGAATCCTAATACGTTCATTTTATTCATCATAAACTTGGGATTTAAACATCGAAAGAAGAATAAATTTCACATCATCCTCAACAAAAATTACAGGATTGGTGAATGGTTTGAATTTTATTTTCACGTATTCTTGTCAAACTTCATCCTATGGTTTCTACTCATTTTGATTATATCGTTATCGGCTCGGGCTTCGGAGGCTCGGTATCGGCCATGCGCCTCGCAGAAAAAGGATATAAGGTGTTGGTGATTGAAAAAGGAAAACGATGGACAGCCAACGATTTCCCGAAATCAAATTGGAACCTGAAAAAATACCTCTGGCTTCCCGCCTTGCGGTGGTTTGGGTTCCTACGGCTAAGTTTCTTCAAGGAAGTTTTTATCCTCAGCGGTGTAGGCGTGGGTGGCGGCTCGCTCGTGTATGCCAACACCCACATGATGCCCCCGGATGCCTTCTTTAATAACCCGGTATGGTCGGGAATAAAAAATTGGAAAGCGGTGCTTGCTCCGTTTTATACAAAAGCCCGGTTTATGTTAGGCAGTGAACGCTATGAAAAGGAAAATGCCGAAGACCTGGTACTGAAAGAAGTTGCCGAAGAGATGGGGCGCGGACATACCTACGGCCGGGTGGATCATGTGGGTGTGTACCTGGGCGATCCGAAAACCGAAATCGATCCATACTTTAAAGGTCTGGGCCCGAAACGAAAAGGCTGCATTGAATGTGCCGGCTGCATGGTGGGCTGCCGGTACGAATCAAAGAATACATTGGATCATTAGTGTCCATTAAAAATAATAAAAACGTTCTTTGAAATCTTGATATTCAGT
>CAZOYJ010000129.1:0-10492 GCA_964583905.1 uncultured Roseivirgaceae bacterium | reverse complement strand
GTTCGTAAGACAACATCGGAAGAAGAGTTAAAGGAAAAAGAAGAAGCCTTTCTTCAGCTAACAGGGGAAGAACGACTGCAAATGATGCGTATGATCAATGAGCGCACACGCAAGCCTGGAATAGACTATGAACTTCGGAATAAACGAGTCCGGGTTGTCCGACTGCCGTGAGTATCTTCAGTCAATATCATCTCAACTTTTTAAAAGCATTACTCGATAATGGTGTCAGGTTCTTGATTATTGGCGGACAGGCGGCCATCTATTACGGTGTTCGAAGGAACACCGGTGATCTGGATATTCTTATTGAACCCACCCGGGAAAATGGATTAAGACTATTGAAGGCGTTTGAGGAAATGCATTTAACGGTAGAAAACATTAAACCTGAGGAATTTGAACATCAACTATTTCTTGGGCTTGGATTTGAGCCCGATGCAGTAGATATTATATCATTTACCCCTGGAATTGATTTCAATTCCTCGTTCAAGCAAGCGAATATAATCGAAGATTCGACTTTAACACTTCGCATAATTTCACTTGATGATTTAATCATAAACAAAGAATCAATGAATCGTGAAGGGGAGAAAAGACTACTTGATGAGTACGATGTCGCTGTTCTGAATAAAATAAAACAGCAAAAAAACAGAATGCAGTAGGTGTTGCCTGTTTAAATTACGACAGCCCACTTATCCTTCCTTCATTATCAATATCCATAGCCAGGGCTGCCGGTACATTCGGTAAGCCGGGCATGCGCAGAATATCGCCTGTAATCGGAATGACAAACCCGGCACCGGCAGCCACTTCAATCTCCCGCACGGTTATGGTAAAATCCTTTGGGCGGCCCAGTTTTTTGGCATCATCGGAAAAACTGTTCTGGGTTTTGGCAATGCACACGGGTACCCCGTTTAACCCGATGCGATCAATCTTCTTCAGGTTTTGTTTTGCTTTCGGTAAAAACTCAACATCCTTAGCTCCATAAATTTTAACCGCCACGGTTCGTATTTTTTCTTCCACTGAATCTTTCCAGTCGTATACCGGCCAGTACTTTCCATGAAAATTATTGGCCGCTTCGGTAATTTTTTCAGCCAGGTCAACCATGCCCGCTCCACCTTTCTCCCAGCCCTCCGACAGGGCGATATCAACACCCAGCGATTCACATTTATTCATCACCCACTTTAATTCTTCATCTGTATCGGTAATAAACTTGTTGAGCGAAATCACTGCGGGTACTCCAAAAATTTTTGTATTCTCAATATGTTTTTCAAGGTTGGCAAAGCCCGCCTCAAGCGCCTTCAGGTTGGGTTTGGTGAGTTCTTCGCGCGGTGCACCACCATGGTATTTCATCGCGCGAATGGTGGCAACCAGCACCATGGCATGCGGTGAAAAACCGCCATACCCGCAAACAATATCAATAAATTTTTCAGCGCCAAGATCAGATCCGAAACCAGCTTCGGTAATCACATAATCTGAAAGGCTCATACCCATACGGGTAGCAATGATGGAGTTAGCGCCCTGGGCAATATTTCCAAAAGGCCCACCATGAATAATGGCCGGGTTTCCTTCCAGCGTTTGTACGAGGTTTGGTTTGATGGCTTCCTTTAACAATAGTGCCACAGCTCCCTGTGCATTGAGATCGCGGGCAAAAATTGCCTGCTGTGCATAGGTGTCGCCCACATAAATATTTCCGATTTTTTCTTTCAGGTCATTGAGGTCACGAGCCAGGCAAAGGATGGCCATAATTTCAGAGGCCGCAGTAATGTTAAAACCGGTTTCGCGTATCATGCCACCATTCTTCCCGCCCAGGCCGGAGATCATGTTGCGCAAGGCGCGGTCGTTCATATCCATTACGCGCTTCCACTCTACCGTTCGCGGATCGATGCCCAATCCTCCTCCGGGTTTTTGAATATCGTTGTCGATTAATGCCGCCAATAAATTATTGGCCTTTTCAACGGCTGCAAAATCGCCAGTGAAATGCAGGTTAATGTCTTCCATAGGCACCACTTGCGAATAACCTCCACCGGCCGCACCGCCTTTCATGCCAAACACCGGGCCCAGGGAGGGTTCACGCAATACAACGGTTGCCTTCTTGCCAATTTTATTCATCCCCTCGCAAAGCCCGATGGACGTAGTTGTTTTTCCTTCCCCTGCCGGGGTGGGCGTCATGGCTGTAACCAAAATCAATTTACTTTTCTTTAAACGCGCTTCCTCAACCAATCGCAACGGAAGTTTTGCCTTATACTTTCCGTAAAGCTCCAGGTCATGTTCATCAATCGTTAGTCGTTTGGCAATTTGCTGGATGGGTTTTAAGCTGGCCGCCTGGGCAATTTCAAGATCCGATTTAAACGTCATAAAAAACTCGTGTTTTAACTTCTAAAGTTAACCTATTTTTGAAGCCGATGAATGATTATTTCCACTTCAAGCAATTCAGCGTAAGTCACAAACGGAGCAGCATGAAAGTGGGTACCGATGGCGTATTGTTAGGCGCCTGGGTTAACATTGGTGGAGCTCAAACCATTCTCGATATTGGTACAGGCACCGGGTTGATTGCTTTGATGTTGGCGCAACGAACCCCCTCCAATGTGTGCATTGACGCGATTGAAGTAGACGCAAAAGCTTGTATGGATGCCGATGAAAATATTCGTGCTTCGCCCTGGACGGAGAAAATTACCTTGCATCAAACGGCCATTCAATCGTATCAACCTGAAAAAAAATACGACCTGATCATCAGCAATCCACCGTATTTTATTAACAGCTTCAAACCACCCGATAAAAGCCGGCATGTAGCCCGGCATACCGATACCCTTACCTTTGAAGAGCTTATCCAGGCCTCGCTCCGGTTGCTTGAGCCGGAAGGGCGTTTGGCTGTTATCCTTCCACAAACCGAGGGGCAGCTATTTTTATCGCTGGCACAACGCAAAGGCTTATTTTGCATCCGGCAATGGACATTCCGCTCGCGAATCCATAAACCCATTGAACGCTTGCTCCTCGAATTTGGCCGGCACCCGGCAAAACCAGAAATGGGTGAGCTGTTGCTGTATGACCAGGGTGAGAAGTGGTCGGAAGGTTATATAGCGCTTACGAAGGAATTCTACCTCAACATCTGAAAACTTCCGTCTATCAAAAGTTGCTGTTGTCTACTCGGATACACTTCCTATTTTCACGCGCAATTATTCATTTGTGCAACGTTTAACCCCGCTCCTACTTCTTGCCACCGTCTCGTTGGCCTTTTCGCAGCAACTCCATATTAAAAAAGCCACTGGTCCGATTGTATTGGATGCCCAAATGGATGAACCCGACTGGCAGTTAGCTGATGTGGCCAATAATTTCATGCAAATTTTTCCGAGCGACACTTCCCTTGCTATGGCACAGAGTGAGGTTCGCCTCACATACGATGACCACTTTATTTACGTAATCGCCAAAATGCATAACCTCGGTTCGCGTAAATATGTTACCCCCTCGTTGCGCAGGGACTTTCGTGGAGAAGGTAATGACGGCATCACCATCGTACTCGATCCGTTTCGCGATCGAACCAACGGTTTTATGTTTGGGGTTAACCCTTTTGGTGTTCAACGCGAAGGGCTGATCGCCAATGGCGGAACAACCGGCAATGACTTATCCCTTCAGTGGGATAACAAATGGTTTTCATCGGCCAAAATTTATGACGAATACTGGATAGCCGAAATGGCCATTCCGTTTAAATCCATCCGGTTTAAAGATGGTGTTGCCTCCTGGAATATTAATTTTTACAGGATTGACAGCGAGTATGCCGAACGGTCGACCTGGTCGCCTATTCCCCGGAACTTTGACATTTTAACACTTGCCTTTGGCCGTGAATTGGTTTGGGATGAACCCCTGAAAAAGACAGGCACCAACTTATCTTTCATCCCGTATGCTTCGACCGGCATGAACAAGAATTTTGTTGAAAACACTGCCGTGGAACAATTTGTCGATGCAGGGTTTGATGCTAAAGTTGCTGTAAGCTCATCGCTCAATCTTGATGTTACGGTTAATCCAGATTTTTCACAAGTGGAAGTTGATGAGCAGGTGACTAACCTGGATCGGTTTGAAATTTTCTTTCCGGAACGAAGACAATTTTTCCTTGAAAATGCAGATTTGTTTTCAGATTTCGGGGTGGATGGCACAAGACCCTTCTTTTCACGCAGAATAGGCATTGCCAGAGACACCGCTACCGGGCAGAATATCCAAAACCCCATTTATGGCGGCCTTCGGTTGAGTGGAAAACTTGACAACAATTGGCGCATTGGTTTCCTGACCATGCAAGCCGGAAAAGATGATCGCATAGGACTCCCCTCTACAAACTTTACGGTAGCAACCCTTCAACGAAAAATATTCACTCGCTCTAACCTGGGAATGATTTTTGTGAACAAACAGGCTTTCCAGGATTCGTTAAAAGGTGAGTTCACTTCATCACCGCTCCGTTACAACCGAGTACTTGGTCTTGATTTTAACCTCGCCTCAAAAAACAATCAATGGATTGGGAAATTATTTTACCATCGCTCATTTGATGAACAACGCCTTGATTCAACCTTTGCTACAGGAGCCTCCCTTATGTACAACACCCTGCGTTGGTCGGTGAGCTTCTTCAGCCGAAACGTGGGAGCAAATTATAATCCTGAAACCGGGTTTGCCAGGCGAAAAGATATCCTGCAATTAGCCCATACAACCTGGTATAATATTTACCCGGTATCCCGCACCATTCAAAGTCATGGACCCGGGTTTGATTTCGACATGCTGGGAAATAAGCAATACGGATTTCTGGATTGGGATGTTAACCTGATGTACCGAATGCGTTTTAAGAACACTGCCTTTTGGAACATCCGTTTACGCAGGGAGTACACTTACCTGTTTAATGATTTTGATCCAAGTGGCACCAACGGCCCTGCTCTCCAGGCCAACAGTCAGTACACAAACTTTGTGTTCGTAGGGAACTTTAATTCAGATGCCCGTAAAAAATTCTTTTATAACCTTTCCACCCGTTCCGGAGGGTACTTTAATGGAACCCGGGTTAACCTTAATGGAGCCTTTACCTACCGGTATATTCCCTGGGGATTCGCCTCGGTTAACTTTTCGTATAATGCTATCCGCCTTCCCAATCCCTACAGCAATGCCAACCTGATTTTAGTTGGTCCGCGGTTCGATCTTACCCTATCTAAAAGTGTATTCTTTACCACATTCTTTCAATACAATAACCAAATCCATAACCTGAATATAAATTCAAGGCTCCAGTGGAGGTTCAAACCCGTATCCGATATTTTCCTCGTCTATACCGATAATTATGTTACAGAAGCCTTCACCAGCAACGAAGGCAGGTATTTTGCAGCCGGACAACCGCGCCTGCGGGGAGTCGTGCTGAAAGTTAGCTATTGGCTAAATATGTAAATTAATGTGCCTGATAATCAATGCATTACGAAATATAATATAGATGTTTAAACATCTATATCGAAACTTGCGTTATGGTTGTATGTATAATCAGAACCAAAACAAAAAAACAAATCTGTCATGAAAAAAATATATGCAGTGTTTATTGCCTTATTGATTGGTGGAGTTTCTATGGCCCAAACTACGTGGACCATCGATAAATCTCATTCTAAAATTGGATTCAATGTTGTCCATATGGTGGTTGCCGAAGTTGAAGGCCGTTTTAAGGATTTTGACGCCAGTGTAGTTACGACAACGGAAGATTTCAACGGAGCAAGTGTTGAATTCATTGCGAAAGTTGCCAGTATTGATACCGACAATGAAAGACGGGATAACCACCTCAGATCGGATGACTTCTTTAATGCAGAAAAATTTCCGGAAGTGAAATTCAAAGGTAAGCTTGTAAAAGAAGGCACCAGGTATTTCCTGAAGGGTGATTTCACCATGCGCGATGTAACCAAGCCGGTAACGTTTGATGTAACCTTTGGCGGCACAATTGCAACTGCGAACGGTGCTAAAGCCGGATTTAAAATCAATGGAACCGTAAACCGGCAGGATTATGGGTTGAAGTGGAACCGGGTGCTGGAAGCCGGTGGGGTAACCGTAAGCGATGCAGTAGAGATTATTTGTAAGATTGAATTAAATAAACAGGTTAACCCATAACCGACTAACCTTCTTCAGGCGGGGATTCCATCAAATTTCCGCCTGCTTTTTTCCCTTAACTCCCGATTCCCATGAAGATTGAAGAGGAGATCAAACAACACAATTTTATCAGTGCTCACCAAAAAGCGGTCATCAACCTGATCTTCACAGCTAACTGGTTGGTGAACCAACAACAAGCCTACTTTAAGCCGTATGGCATTACCGGGCAGCAATTTAACGTGTTGCGCATTTTAAAAGGGCAGCATCCTAAAAGTATTTCAGCAAAAGAAATTAAGTCGCGGATGCTCGATAAACATTCCGACATTTCGCGCTTACTCGACCGCTTACGTGCTAAAAAGTTAATTGAGAAGAAATCGTGCCCCATAGACAAGCGTGCTTCCGATGTTTTTATTACCGAAAAAGGTCTTTCCTTATTACATGCAATTGATCCCAAACAAAATGATATTGATCTGGTGTTGCGGCTAACGAAGGAAGAAGCCCGCCAATTAAGTGAACTTCTCGATAAGGCCAGGGGATAACTCTATAAAACTTACTGATCAATTCTTTTTAATTCTTCCCGAACAAACGCAATCAGTTCTTTAATGTAGGTGCGGCTGAAGTCAAATTTAATATCTGCCGCCTGGTATATTTCCGGAATGGATTTCATGTACCCCAGGCGAAGGGCATTCATATAACCCTGCAATCCCTTCTGCTTATCCTGCCTGTAGTTTTTCCAAATGGCAACAGCCCCCAGTTGTGCCATGCCGTATTCAATGTAATAGAAGGGCACCTCATATAAGTGAAGTTGCTTCTGCCATAAATAATCCCGGGCCTCCTCCTGCCCGTGCCAGTCGGTTACAGTATCAGAAAAAGTAGTTAAAATTTCAGTCCAGATTTTCTTACGTTCCTCAGTAGAATGATCTGGATGTTCATAAATCCAATGCTGGAATTTATCAATGGTTGCAATCCAGGGTAGTGCTTCAATGATATCCTCCAGGTGTTCGCGCTTAGCCCGTTTGAGGTCTTCTTCCTGTTCAAAGAAAATATCCCAATGATCCATCGAAATGAGTTCCATGGACATGGAAGCCAATTCGGCTACTTCCGATGGAGTGGATTTAAAATCATTCAACTCCAAATCGCGCGTAAGAAAATTATGTACCGCATGGCCGCCTTCGTGCATGATTGTAACCATATCGCGAAGGGTTGAGGTGGCATTCATGAAAATAAACGGAACGCCAATTTCGGCTAATGGATAATTATATCCACCGGGGGCCTTTCCCTTCCGGGATTCAAGGTCGAGGTGGGCCATTGTTTTCATGATGTCGAGGCATTGCCCTAAATACGGATCAATTCTTCTGAAACATTCAATGGTTTTTGCAGTCAGGTCGGCTCCATCTGCAAAAGCTTTAAGGGCTTCGCGCCCTTCCGGATCCACGGTTTTATCCCAGGGCTTAAGCACAGTAAGCTTCAATTTTTCTTTTCTTTCCTGTGCGAATGCGTTGGTCAGGGGTACAACTTCTGCCTGGATTGATGCATGAAAATCAAAACAATCTTGTGGCGTGTAATCAAAACGACCGAGTGCGGTAAACATATAATCTCTGAAATTAGCAAAGCCTGCATTTACTGCAACCGTATGCCGCAACCCGATTAGTTTGGTGAACAGTTTATCCAATTCATCCTTATCCTTCAATCTTCTGTGAGAAATACTGTGATATACGGCCTCACGTTTACTTCTGTTTGTATCCATCAACAATACGGATGCCTGTTGCAGGGTCATCTCTTTTCCATCCACCTCTACCATCATGGCACCCGAAATCTGGTTATACTTTTGTTGATCCGTGCTGATCTCGGTAAAGAGCGGGATGTTCTCTTCACGAAAGATTTCAATATCCTTCTTCAGGTTACGAATCATAATGTTGTAACCGATTTCATTTTCCAGGGATTTCAGAAATGGTGATTGAATCGCTTTACGATTGAGTTGATCGGATACAGGTGCAACTTTGGGTTGGATGTTTTCAACAAAATCCTGGTAGCTTTTGTTGCAGATCTCATTGTCCGTATGCCGCGTCATATTGATGTATCGCCAGGCCAGGTCTTCCGAAATAACGGCTTCCAATTCGCTCCGGTGGCGAAACCACGCCCTGAGTTTTTCAACAGAATCAATTTCCATTTCCAATAATTGATCAAAATATGGTTTTAGATCATTCCAGCTATTTACTTGAAAATGATCGGGTAAAAACTTGCGAGCAGGTCGTTCAAGCGTCTTAAGCTGTTCCATTTTATCTATTTTTGGTCCGGAAAATTAGGGGTAAAGTTTTGGAAAGAAAATCATTTCGTTCCCCTGGTGAAATAAAAAAAGGCCGTTCGCAGGGAACGGCCTTTGGTATTAAGCTCTTCTAAAACTTACTGGCAGGAATTACCATTGTTATAGTCTTCCAGAATATTTTTAATGGTGTTTGCCTGTTGACCTTCCGTAGAGGAAACATGTACGGTGCTGGTAAGAATATCTGTACTGCCAATTAGTGCATCGGCATCATCAATAGCATCTTCAACACCGCCATTAATGACAGCCTCATTGGCTACATTAAGCTTTGCGGCTATTAAATGATGCGCCAAACTGATGAATGCATTTCCGGGATTGGGCGAGGCATCCAATATAGCGAGTAAGTCATCCTTTGAGTACACTACAGAACCTAAGGTGAGTTCATCAACCGGCCACGCATCGGGATTATTTTTCCAGAATCCTAACCCGTAGGTGCAGTTACCTTCGCAATCAGCAGTTGTACATGAATAGTTTTCAGAGTAATCGCTTCGGAACATAGACCGGGTGGCGTGCGCGAATGTACGGAATACATACTCCGTTCCACATTCCAGGAAATCAGCGCAGCTTGTTGAAGCACCGTTGTCGTACATCAGGTTGCCGATGGTTAACTCAACCGATTCATTTGATCCCAGGTTGTACCGGGATGAGTTTGCATTTCCGGAGAAGGAACCCTTGCACATATACTCTTCATTCCAGCCGTATGCTTCATAATCCGCTGCTGTCATCCACTGTAATGAGAAACCAGCAGGGGCACCACTGGCACCAGCTGTTACGGTTACGGTAAGTGTTGACTTGCTGGCTACGCCACAGGATACAGAAAGCGGATCGAATTTGCTTACCTTCTTTGCAGAAGCGTCATCGGGTACATTAACATTCGGGGATTCATCCGAACAGGCGGTCAGCGCTAGGATTAAAGCCAGACCGGCAAATAGTGAAAGCCAATTTTTCATAATGGTTTTTTAGGTATCTATAGACTTACCAAAAATAGCGGATTTAAGCCAATTGTGCTAAAATCCATTCAAATTAAGGAACTTTGCTCCTATAATTTTAATACGATTTACAAAAGTATTATGAAGGATAGATGAAGAATTAAGTTATTTCAGGAGCTATTGAATACTCAACACCCAGGCATCTTTTGAAGCTTCCAACTGCCTGTACCGGTCGCGGATTTGCCGGGCCGTATCCAGATCAGCTGAAGCAAAAATGTAAATATAAAACTTCCGGTTAATGGGATGCTGTGCCATAAAGGCATCGTACCCCAACCGGATAAACCGGTCGCGCTCCGGCAAGGCATTTTGAGCTGTAGTAAGCGAGGCAACTATAACGTAATGCCCGGGAGCTAATACATGCTGACGAGGCGGAGCCCCACTTGTAGGAATTGTTTCTTCCGGTTTCTCAACTGCCAAGGGCACCTCCTGTGGAATGGTAACTTCACTTTTCGGAACAACTTCATCCAGAATTACCAACCGGGGTTCATCCGCTTTTCTTGGGCTGGGCGTTTTGGGAATTTCCGGTACTGACTCAATAGGTTCTTGAACAACCTCCTCGAAAACCGGCTTTGGATCTACTTTAACAATTTCAGGCTTACTGGATGGTACGACTGCCCACTTAAAGATTTTCTTCTTCCCTAACCTGATTTGCAAATGGAATTCATGCGAACTGGCCGCAATGAAATCCGGGCTAACCGGAGGTAATTCATAGCTGTAGCTGAACCTCAATTTTTCTTTAATGTCCATTCCCAGAAAAAAACCCAATCCCTGGCTTTCATGGTAAGAACCTCCGAGCCAGATTTTTTCCTTGTAACTAAGGATGGTGGAAGCTTCCCAAAAATTCTGAAGATCACGGTTTATGCGATACAGCACATAAGGCTCAAGGGCGAACCCGCCTGTTCCAAAATTTAATGTATAGGTAATGGAATATAGCTGGTTTCGGAGTTGCGCAAATCGGGTTGCTCCTAAATCTTGCGGGCTGTAATACCTGGAACCAAACAACCGGGGCAGTGCAAAGCCAATGCGCAACCGGCCTAATGTATACAAAGCCCCGAAATTTCCATCTGCATAGAAGGCATTATCCAGGGCCGCAATAATGGTG
>CAZOYJ010000128.1:1446-10563 GCA_964583905.1 uncultured Roseivirgaceae bacterium | reverse complement strand
TAATCGGGGGTCAAGCGGCTTGGGAATGAGGTACTCCCGGCCGAATGAAATTTTATCATCGCCATAGGCCTTCACCACCATGTCGGGTACGTTTTCTTTGGCCAGGTCGGCCAATGCTTGAACGGCAGCCAGTTTCATCGATTCATCAATTTCGGTTGCGCGTACATCGAGCGCGCCCCGGAAGATGTACGGGAAGCCCAGCACATTATTCACCTGGTTAGGATGATCGGAACGACCGGTGGCCATGATCAGATCGGGCCGTGTTTTTTTAGCAACGTCATAGGCTATTTCCGGATTGGGATTGGCCAATGCGAATACAATTGGATCCTTAGCCATTGCCATGATGTCGTCTGGTTTGAGAATGTCAGCTTTTGAAAGACCCACAAACACATCGGCATTTTTCATGGCATCTTGCAGGGTGTGGATATTGCGTGCGGTAGCAAATTCTGCTTTAATGGCGTCAATGTCTTTGCGGTCTTTCCGGATAACGCCTTTGCTATCGCACATCACCAGGTTTTCGCGCTTAAGCCCGAGTTCGAAATACAATTTTGTGCAACTTACGGCAGCAGCGCCTGCACCATTTACTACAACAGTAATATCCTCAATTTTTTTCTCAACAAGTTCCAGCGCATTCAGCAGTGCTGCAGCAGAAATTATGGCTGTGCCATGCTGATCATCATGCATGATGGGGATGTTCATTTTTTCCCGAAGTTCTTGTTCAATCTTGAAACATTCGGGAGCTTTAATGTCTTCCAGGTTTATCCCGCCAAAAGTCGGCTCCAGCGATTTTACAATTTGAATAAACTTATCCGGATCGGTTTCATCAATCTCTATGTCGAACACATCAATGCCGGCAAATTTTTTAAACAAAACGCCTTTTCCTTCCATAACCGGTTTGGAGGCTTCCGGCCCGATGTTGCCTAAACCCAGTACGGCTGTGCCGTTGGAGATTACAGCAACCAGATTTCCCTTTGCAGTGTATTTATAAACATCTTCTTTGTTGGCTGCAATTTCTTTACAAGGCTCGGCAACGCCCGGTGAATACGCCAACGCCAGATCAAGTTGCGAGCTCAATACTTTGGTGGGTACAACTTCGATTTTTCCGGGCTGACCCTGCATGTGGTAATTGAGGGCATCTTGTTTTCTGATTTTTAATGTCATGGGATAAGCTTAAGCCTTCAAAGATAAACGCTCCGGCAGAAAGAAACAGTAAAATATGAATTAGTGTGCGTACCCGATAAATCGAGGTTAGTTTGTTGAGGGCAGGTCTGCGCTGGGTTTGAAACTCCACAAAATCGCTTCCAGTTCGCGAATGGTTTCGCGTTGATCTTTACCGGGACTAAAACAAAATCCTTCTATGTAATAGATCATTTGCCGTTGCTCATCCACCAGGCCATAACTGATAAACGGGCCGCCCATGGTGTTGGTGTTGGTTTTCCATAAGCCGCGAAGTTCCATGGCAAATCGGTTGTTGAAGTTTACCTGTGTGGCTTTTAAGGGCTTGAATGGAACCGTAGTTTCGGTTACCAGGTAACTTTCGGTGTTATCCGGATCTTCAAATAAGTATTGGCGGGCAATTTCATTGCGCCAGTACACCAGGCTATCCGGCAAGAGCTGATATTCACTTTCGTAAGGTTTCCAGGAAATGAAAACATTTTTATCGACACGCGAATCCATTAACCGGAGCCACACAAAGTCCTGTTGTTTGTCGGCTACTTTAAATCCAAAGGGAACCCTGATTTCGAAGTTATTTTCTTTTCGTAATTGTTCGGTAATTCCTTTTGTAGTGGTGGCTTTAGTCAGTGAAGCCTGGAGCCTTCGTTTTTCGATGGCGTTGAAGTAATCCTGGATGTACCGGGTATTTTTACGCAGGTGTTTTATCAGATTTTCCTGTGTATCGCTAAAGAGGTACATTACTTCCTGGCCGCGTGAGTATTCATCTTTTGCGGTAGCCATGAAAAAAGTGGAGTCTGTTCTGATTTTCATCAGGGTTTCTTCCGAAAAATTTTCTTTCATGATTTGCGATCCGGAAGTTTGCTGATCGAGAGTGAATACAAAAACGAGGTTTCGGATTTGCGTAAGCAGGGTATACCCCTTTCGCGGGTACACATAGATCACATCGAAAAACGGTTCTTCGCGGGGAAGGCCGGGCACTTCCTGTCTTAAAATTTTGCGTAATTCGGCTCCCAATTCCCCCCTCCATTGAACCGAGTCCATAATCACGATCATATCGCCCGGTTTGCCGGTTGCTGTCGGAAGATTTTCTACCCGTTGCTTTTCTGACATGGAACAGCCAACCAGTAAACCCATGAATACAAAAATGATTAGCAGAATTCTCATAGTGCAAGTTTACTGCATAATGCAGGAACGTCAGTCATCGTCACGGAATATTTTGTGGGGGTCGATTACAGGGCGATAATAAGTTTTTGTCCGGGCTTGATGCTGGAGGTAGACAGGTTGTTGAGTTGCTTGATTCGCTCAATGGTGAGCCCTTCAAATTTCTGGGCAATGCCCCAGAGCGTATCGCCCGGCTGAACGGTATAGGTTTTTGAATCGGGGATCTGAATCGGTGCTGGTGGCTTTGCGGTGGGAGCGGCAGCGGTTGTTGTAACTGCTGTTCCGGGTGCAGGGGGGTTTATCCAGATGGTAAGCTGTTGTCCGATATGAATGGTATTGCTCACAAGGTTATTCCATTTTTTGAGATCGTTTACCGTTACGCGGTGCCGCAGGGCAATTGATCCGAGTACATCTCCGCTTTTAACCCGGTATACTATCCGGTCGCGATTAGCGGTGCTTCCCTCGGTGTTTCGTGCCCATACTTCAATTTCTTTTTTTCCAACTTTTGATGCAGAATCCAGAATGGCGATCCGATCGGTATCGAGAATTTCTTTCGCGCGCTGCGGAATCAGGATGGTGTATTTTTTTGCTCCATCAGGAATGGCGTTTCGCAAAACAGATGGATTTAGCTTTTGCAATTCGTCCAGGCAAACATCGGTGAGGCTGGCCAGGGTTTCAAAATTTAAAAACTTGTCTACCCGCAGGGTATCGTAGGGCATTCCTTCTTCGTGTTCGCCATCGATAAAGTTGTGCTCGGCCAGGTAGTTCATCGTGTAGATCATGGCAACAAACTGCGGCACATAGGATCGCGTTTCGCGGGGCAGGAAGGCATACACTTCCCAAAATGTTTTTTTATAACCCGATCTGCGGATAGCTTTTTTTACATTTCCCGGACCGGCATTGTAAGCGGCTAAGGCCAATTCCCAATCGTTAAACATGCCGTATAAATCGCGCAGGTAACGGCATGCCGCATCGGTAGACTTGGCCGGATCCATACGATCATCAATATACCAATCGGCCTGAAGTCCATAGTGCCTGCCGGTTGGATACATGAATTGCCATAACCCTACGGCCCGCGCACGCGAAATGGCTTTTGGGTTTAGTCCCGATTCAATGATGGATAAATATTTCAGCTCATCGGGTAAGCCGTACTTTGCCAGGGTTTCTTCGAAGAGTGGAAAGAACACATTTTTTCTACGAATGATCATGCGTGTATATTCGCGATCGCGTACGGTAAAGTAATTGATGAAGGCGTGGATGCGTTCGTTATAGTGTAAGGGAATGGATTGCTCGATACAGCTTAGCCGGTCTTTAAGGAGAGCCGGGTGATCGTTACCGGGAATAAATTCTATTTCCGGAGCGAGAACGTAAAAAGCGAAGTTGGTGGTGTCTTCTTTAAACATCATCTCTTCTTCGGCCAGTACCACCTCCAGGGAATCCACCACGGGCTCACTTTGTGCAAAGGCAAGACAAGGGATAAGCAGAAGCCATGAGGTAAAAAATAGTGTTCGCATATCAGTTCAGGTTCATCAACAAATTTGCGCACCGAAAAAGTTTGGATTCTTCAAAATCATCAGCCAAAAGCTGTAATCCAATCGGTAAACCAAGATCATCGCTCCCACAAGGTACGCAAATTCCAGGAACTCCCGCCACATTGGCTTGCACCGAGAACAGATCGGCCAGGTACATTTCAAGAGGATTATCCTTGTGCTCGCCCAGTTTGAATGCCGTAGTGGGCGCTACGGGCATTAAAATGAAATCATATTTTTTAAACAGTTCTTTGGTTTTTTCCCGGATGAGCCGCCTCACCTTTTGTGCCTTGGTGTAGTAGGCATCGTAATAACTGGCGCTCAGTACAAAAGTTCCGAGTAAGATTCTGCGTTGCACCTCTTCTCCAAATCCTTCCGAGCGGGATTGCTTGTACAAGCTTTCCAAATCGGTGGTGGCTATGCTGCGGTATCCGTAGCGCACACCATCGAACCGGGAAAGGTTGGAGCTGGCTTCGGCTGTTGCCAGAATGTAGTATGCGGGGAGAACATATTTCATAAACGGAAAGTCGATGGCGGTAACCGCGTGACCTTCCGCTTTGAGCAGGTCGAGTTTTTTTGATAGCGTTGCTTTTATTTCTTTTTGAATGGCATCCGAAGTAAGCGTTTCACCGAAGTAGGCAATGTTGTAGGGTGTATCACGAGCGTAGGAGAGTTCCTGCGTATAAGAAGGAACCGGCTTTTGTGAAACGGTGCTGTCAAATTCATCGGCACCGGCAATAACTTCCAGCACCAGCGCAACATCTTCAATGCAGTTTCCGAAAATACCAACGCAATCAAATGACGAAGCATAGGCGATTAACCCGTAGCGCGAAATGCGTGAGTAGGTAGGTTTTAAACCAACCACCCCGCAAAAGGCAGCGGGTTGGCGCACCGACCCGCCTGTATCGGAACCCAAAGCAATGCGGCACATGCCGGCTTGAACGGCAACGGCTGAACCGCCCGATGAACCACCGGCAACGCGGGTGTTGTCGGCTTCATTCAATACCGGTCCAAAGGCTGAATTTTCATTAGAAGATCCCATGGCAAACTCATCGCAGTTTTGCCTGCCGATGATAATAGCGTCTGCATCCAGCAAACGCTGCACCACAGTGGCCTGGTATTGTGCCTTGAACCCATCGAGCATTTTACTGCCGGCCTGAAGCGGATGATTTTTATACGCGAACACATCTTTCAGTCCGACTACCAACCCGGCCAGTTTGCCTGCCGCACCGGATTTTATTTTAGCGTCCAGTTCATCTGCACGGGTAAGCGCATCCTGTTCGTACACGTCCAGGAACGCGTTGAGGTGCGCTTTTTCTTGAATGGTAGCAAGGTGAGTTTTAACAAGTTCACGGCAGGTAAGTGTGCCGTTGGAAAGATCATTCTGCAGGTCGCGGAATGTTTCGTAAGCCTTCAACGAATTAGTCTTCTATTTTTTTAGGAACTTCCTTTTCGGCTTCGTCCACTTCTTTTTTAACATCCTTTACGGCATCCTTGAATTCACGAATGCCGCGGCCAACTCCCCGGGCAAATTCAGGAATTTTTTTCGCGCCAAAGAAAATCAAAACCGCCAAAGCAATAAGAACCCATTCCATCCCGCCAGGCATTCCAAATAAAAGAATTGAATTCATAACAATGATTATTTAAGGTGTAAAGGTAATGTATAGATATGGAACGAAAAAATAAGTAATTACGTGCCGAAATGCCTCAAAAGGGCCCTGGAAGCTAGTTTCGGAGCCAGGTTTGAGGATCAAGTGCGGTAGTATTTTTACGCACCTGGAAGCGGAGTTCCGAGATGCCATCGGCATTGGTTAGCACCTGGCCGATTTCCTGGTTGGTAGTAACCCGCTGCCCTTTTTTAACATACACTTCTTTTAGTCCGGAGTACACGGTAAAATAATCGCCATGGCTGATGATGATGGAATTGCCGAAGGGTGGAATTACCGCCACCATGCGGACTTCGCCTTCGAAAATGCTCTTCACCTTTTCATTTTCTTTAGTTTGAATATTCACGCCATCGTTTTGCACCACAATGCCTTTTAAAACCGGGTGGCTTTGTTTGCCGAAACGTTGCGAGATAAAACCAGACACCGGCCACGGAAATTTACTTTTGTTTTCGGCAAAAGAATTGGAGAGGGCAACGTTAACGGTAGTTTTATCGGAGCTTTCGCGCGAAGCACGCGCCATTTCTTCGCGGATAATCTCGTTGATTTTTTTGTCTAACACAGCCAATGCTTTTTTGGTGTCGTCCAAATCCTTCCGCAACGATTTCTCCTGCTTCTCCAACGCTTTTACCAGATCATTTTGTTTTTTCTTGAGGTTGATCAGGTTGGTGTTTTCCGCCAGTTGCTGGGTGAGTAATTCGTTTTTTTCTATCCGTTTCGATTCAATTTGTTTAACCTGTATGCCTAATTCTTCCTGTACACTGGTAATGGCTTCTGCTTGCAGGATACGCATTTCCGAATACTGCCGCATGTAACGAAGGCGCATCATCAGTTGATCGAATGACGAAGCGGAAAAAAGAAAGGTTAACCGGGTGGCGCTATTATTGGCTTTCTGTGCAGCAAACAACATGGCTGCGTATTCTTCCTTCAGTTTTTTCAGGTCTTCTTCCAGTGCCGCAATAATATCGTTGTTGGTGGTTATTTCTTTGTCGAGCAGGGTTATCTCCGACTTAATGGATTGGATAAGGTTTTCCTGTACCTGAATGCGCTGGTTCACGGCATTCAATTCACCTACCGAATTTTTTTTCTTAGCTGAGGTTTCGTCCAGGATTTTCTCAACCTCTTTAATCTTTTGCAGGTTTTGCTGCTTTTCTTTTTGAAGCTGGGCTTTGGTTTTCTGCTGGGCAACAGCCGAAAAGGTTAATAGTAAAAGTATGGTGATGAAACGAATACGTTTACCTGCGGTCATACTTTTTCGGAATATTGAACGGGAATTTCAGTTCTTTATCGCCTACTTCAGCTTTATTGTAATCAAAAATGATGGTGGTATTGATTAATCCTGAGGGCGACTTGTATAAAAGTGAGATGGTGCCGGTATACGGAAAGATGCGGTCGCCAACCGGTTGGAAATTGGCGTAGTTAATCGACATGGAATTATGGGTATCATTTTCTTTAAACTCCACTTTCTGTATTTTTCGTGTGGCAGCACTGATATAGTTTAAAACATCAACCGTACCGGAAGTTTGTTTCAGAAGTATTGTCAGGCTCCTCCTTTCAACTTCGTCCGTATCTTGCCGGGCAATCAGCAGGTTACCCAGAAAGGCTGATTGAATAACGTTGTAATTAATTTCAAAGTTAAATCTTTTCGAAAGCTCTTTGTAATCAAACACAAAGTACTCCTTATCTACGTTACTGATGATGGTTATGGAATCCTGGTTAATTAATACCCTGCCGCCCTGTACACCGATAACCGAAAAGTTCATCCAGATCACGCTGTCTTTCCGTACCCGGATCACGGCCTTTACTTCACGTTCTTTGTTGCCATCTTTTAAAACCATCCGGGCCTTTCCATGAAAATAGTCAAAATTAATTTCTTCAATTACCAGGGACCCCTCGGTAGGGGCAAGAAGAGAACTTACAACCGGTGCAGTTTTCTTGCTGCAGGCAGCTATGAGTAGTGAGCACATCACCAGCAAAAGGGCAAGGTGTTTATTCATAGAGTTTACGATTGGCTATTTTTTTATTGAGCATATCGGTGCCGTTGTTGACCATACTTTTGGCTTTTTCCCATTGTTTCACGGCCATATCCGTTTCACCCAGCCGGTAGAGGATATCCCCGTAATGTTCGAAATGTGTAGCGTTTGCTTCACCGGTAGCCAATGCCCGCTCCATGATCTTTCGGGCTTCCTTATATTTTTGCCTGACATATAAAACCCATGCATGGGTATCCAGAAAGGTTGCATTGTCGGGGTTATTTTTAATAAGTAATGCCGACATTTTTTCAGCTTTGTCTAACGAAGCTTTCCGTAAAGCCAGGTAATAGGCATAATTGTTAAGCACGATATAATTATTCGGGTTGTGCGCCAAGGCTTCTTCATACGCCTTATCCGATTTATCATACTCTTTTGTGCCGTTATAGGCATCACCCAACATGCTGTTGAGTTCGCTGGTCATGGAAGGATTTGACGAGGCCAATCTTTTGCCCATTTCAAGGGCTGCAGCAGCTTCGCGATATCTTTGTTTGCGCAGGTTGGCCATGCCGTTAAAGTAATACAGCATGCTTTGGTTGGGAAAATATTCCAGGGCTTTTTCCGAGGTGGTAATAACTTCATTAAAAGCTTCACGCTGGGTTTGCAGGTACAGCAGGTTTTGCCACACCTCAAAGTTCACATCGCCCAGGCGTATGGCTTCTGCGTATTCGTGTTCGGCATCACGATGCCGACCCATCGACAAATACATGTCGCCCCCCAGAATATGAATATTTTCATCCTCGGGATAAGCAGTTTTTAGTTTTAAAAATAGTCCAAGAACAAAAGCTTCTTTTTCTGGATTGGGAATGTTTTTAGCAAAACTTTGATTCAATTCGGCATTGTAGGTTCCCAGAATAATCAGCTTGCTGCTGATGTCAACTTCTGGGTCATCAAAAATGCCGATCAGCAATTCGCGCGCTTTAGTCTCCTGGTCAACTTCACGGTAAAGACCAGCCAACAAAACAGCGGCATTGGGTGCGGAGTTGTTTTCAATTCTGAATTTTTCAAGCAAGCCAATAGCTTTTTGGGTTTGGTTAGCCCGCGACAACAACTCTGCCAGCGCCACAGCATATTGTTCTTCATCCGGGAATGCCTGCCAAAGCCGTTCGCCCTCCTGGATGGCTTCATTTATTTTACCGGATTCAAGAAGGATGCGCTGTTTTTGAACAGACGAGGTTTCATTTACACCAAACACACTTTCGGCACGATTATAAACTTTTAAAGCTTCTATAGGTTTGTCGGCATACAGGTATATGGCTGCCAGTTCATACAAGTATTCCTCCGTAGCCGGAACTTCCTGCAGCATGGTTTCATACAATTGTGCAGCACGTTCATACCGTCCAAGCGAATTATAAATATGCGCCCCGAGCAGGTAGAAGAATTTGTTTTTACGCTCGTACTTGAGCGCCTGTTCAATGCTTAGGGAAGCGCGGATTAAATCATCCTGCTTTTCTCCTCGCGAAAGCACTTCTGCAATTTTATAATGAATGGTAGCGGTTTCCGGAAGGATGTCGAGCGCTTTCTGATAATACACCAGGGCCTTTGCGTAATCTTCAA
>CAZOYJ010000128.1:0-1426 GCA_964583905.1 uncultured Roseivirgaceae bacterium | reverse complement strand
TTCGGCTTCAGTAAAATAGAATTCAACTTCACGAGCCTTCATGTTGCCGTTTACCGGACCATCTGGTTTCTTTTTCTTTTGAGCCAATGCGCTCATCGAACAAAAAGCCAGAAGTACTACATAAATAAGGATATGCACGCGCTTGTTAAACACAGGATAATTTGTGTGATAATCTGTCAAAATTAATCAAAATTATGGATGCCTCGTTTTTTATTCCCGGTTGGTGATCCGGGGATTTTACCGGACAATAAACCTGATAAAATTCCTGAATACTATACCCTGAAATGCCGTCTTTCAAGCCCGTAAACACCTCCGGTAAAGGCAAGAATTACACCAACTCTGAACGCCACGGTTGCCCAAATACTATCCATAACAACAAGATTGGTCAGGTAGATGATAAGGATTGTAAAAACGATATAGGTGAAGTCTTTAATAATGGGATAAGGTACCGGATAATGTTTTTGGCCGAAGGCATAGCAGACTACAGCCATTAAAAAATAAACGACTAAAGTAACCCAACTGCTGCCTTCATAACCGGCCACAGGTATTAACACATAATTAAGAATAACTGTAAGTACCGCACCGCCTGCAGCAATATAAGTACTGTAATAGGTTTTGTTGGTAAGCTTGTACCAGATGGACACGTTGTAGTAAACACCCAAAAACAAATTAGCCAACAATAATATGGGCACCACGTGCATGCCCTGACGATACACATCTTGTTGCAGGATGAGCCCGAGGAAATCGAGGTTGATGCTTACACCAAGAAGAATAACGCAACCCACCAGGATGAAGGCGTGGGATACCCGGCTGAACAGTTCGGGTGAATTTTTATCGGCCGCGCGCGAAAAAAAGAATGGCTCGGCAGCATACCGGAAGGCCTGAACAAATAAGGTCATGAAGACCGAGAATTTATACACTGCACCAAATACACCCAACGCGGCTTGGTTGGTAAGCCCGGGATAAAATCCTTCAGGCAACCAAAAGCGCAGGGCCCAGCGTGAAAGCATTTCATTGGTTACCCAGGCCAGCCCGGCAAAAAGAATGGGATAGCCATACACCAGCATGGGCTTTAGGGAGGGCCAGTGAATTGTGATGCGAAGGCTGGACAGCGGCTTCCAAAGAATGACAATCAGCGCGGCATTGGCAAAAAGGTTGGAAAGAAAAACGTACTCAATGGTATAGTGTGGATTGTAAGCCTGCTCCACCACGGATTTGAGGGATGCAAACATTTCGCCACGTAGAATGGCCGGACAAACACTTAGCAGGAAAAGATTAAGGGCAATGTTTAAGGCAATGTTCACGAGTTTCGCGGTAGCAAAAAATCCCGACCTGCCTTCCAGCCTGAGTTTAGCAAAAGGGATGGCGACCACGGCATCAATGGCCAGAATACCGGCAAACCACCGGATGTAGTTTTCCTTTCCGG
>CAZOYJ010000127.1:0-10574 GCA_964583905.1 uncultured Roseivirgaceae bacterium | reverse complement strand
GTATGCCACATTCTTCGGAAACAAATTGCACCGTTGATTTGTATTCCAGGTTAAGGGCATAGTTTCCGAAAATTGTTTCAAACCAATAATCTGTTGCTGTTGAATGCGGGTTTAGCTCCAGTTGCAGTGCAGAGGCCCGCGTAAACGGATAAAAAATCTCTTCTGATGCGGGGGAAGTCACCCCGATTAGCAACAGGGTATCAGCCCGGCCATCGAACATTTTCTTGAATGAAATGCCGATGTAATTGTTGCTGAGCAGAAAACAATCGGGTTTATCGAGGCACGACCCCATAAAAACGAGAACAAGGAACCAAAAACCTCTTTTCAGCATACTTTCCAGCGCGTAAAGATAAACGATACACTCCACGGCCAAATTTTGTGCCGGCTTATTTTTCGTACTTTTGCACCGCTTCAGCAACGGAACTGTGAAAACAAAGGGAAATAGAAAAACAAAAGTGAATATCGTAACCCTGGGGTGTTCCAAGAACCAGGTGGATTCGGAAGTATTGCTCACACAACTTCGGGGCAATGGAATCCAGGCCGTACATGAATCGGCCGATGACGATGCCAGCGTGGTGGTGATCAATACCTGCGGGTTTATCGATAACGCCAAACAGGAATCGATCGACACTATTTTACGGTATGTTGATGCCAAGGAGGAAGGCCTGGTGGATAAAGTGTTCGTAACGGGTTGTTTGTCTGAACGCTACAAGGCCGACCTGGAAAAAGAAATCCCGGATGTTGATGCCTGGTTCGGAACGCGCGATCTTTCCCGGTTGCTTAAGCAATTCAAAGCCGATTACAAGCAGGAGCTGGTAGGCGAACGGATTCTTACCAATCCGGGTCACTACGCCTACATGAAAATCTCAGAAGGCTGCGACCGGCCGTGTTCGTTTTGTGCCATTCCACTAATGCGCGGCAAGCACATTTCACGACCTATGGAGGAGTTGGTACGGGAGGCCAAAAACCTGGCAAAAGGTGGAACAAAAGAATTGCTGCTGATTGCCCAGGACTCAACTTACTACGGTCTTGATCTTTACAGGAAAAGAAATCTTGCCGAACTCTTGAACCATCTTTCGGATGTTGACGGCATTGAATGGATCCGGCTGCACTATGCCTTCCCCACAGGCTTTCCGTTAGATGTGCTGGATGTAATGGCCGAGCGTAATAACATCTGTAAGTACCTCGATATTCCATTACAACATGGTTCCAGTCGCATGCTCCAGCTGATGCGCAGGGGCACAACGCGCGAAAAAACGGAAGAGCTTCTGCACACTATCCGAATGAAAGTTCCGGGAATTGCCATTCGTACCACCCTTATCGCAGGGCATCCTGGCGAAACCGATGCCGACTTTCAGGAAATGCTTGACTTCGTTGAACGGTCGCGCTTCGACCGGTTGGGCGTTTTCGGCTATTCGCACGAAGAAAATACCCATGCCTACTCCATGCCAAACGATGTTCCGGATGAAATCAAGCAGCAACGCACCGATGAAATTATGGAACTTCAGCAGGGCATTTCACTTGAGCTGAATCAGGAAAAAATTGGCAAAACCTTTAAGGTATTAATCGACCGGAAAGAAGGCGGTGAGTTTATCGGAAGAACCGAGTACGATTCACCCGAGGTGGATAACGAAGTGATTATCGATGCTTCAAAAAATTATTTGCGCCTGGGCGATTTCGCAAACGTAAAAATCACTTCCGCTACCGAATTTGATTTATTTGGCGAAGTTGCCGGCTGACATTCGTGTAATTTTCAATTAACCTTGAGCCTGAAAAACCGTTATTTGGATATGTTTTCTTTCACCTCCCCCTGTTGTTAAGCCATGCAGATCCAAAAGATTCCTTTTGAAGCCACCCAATCGTTTACCCCGTTTTTTCTTGATTACATTCAGCAAAAGGAATCGTTAAAGCCATTTTACTATCGGTTCCCGACTGTCGGCAACTTCAAACAACAAATTGAAGCGAAGGCTAAATCGTTTTCAGCAAATACCCGAAAAACCTTAACAGCAACACTCCGCAATCAATATAAGAATTATGAATTACCCGATGCTGTTAAACATAACCTGGAGCACCTGGAAACAGCAAATACCTTTACGGTTACCACCGGCCATCAGCTCAATATTTTTACCGGACCCTTGTATTTCATTTATAAGATCATAACGGTAATCAACGCCTGTAAAAAACTAAAAGCAGATTATCCGCAGTACAATTTCGTGCCGGTGTATTGGATGGCTACGGAAGATCACGATTACGATGAAATCAAATCATTTCGGTTAGCAGGCAAGAAGTATACCTGGGAAACCCAACAGAAGGGAGCGGTTGGCCGCTTTCACATAAAGGATTTCAAAGCACTGCTGAATGAAATCCCCGGTGACATTAAAATCTTTCAGGAGGCATACACACGGCACCAAAAATTGAGCGATGCCGTTCGCTATTATGTTAATGCGTTGTTTGGAGCCGAGGGCCTTGTGGTGGTGGATGGCGATGACCGTGAGTTAAAAAAATTATTTGCACCTGTAATTGAAGGAGATCTTTTTGATCATTCCACAAAAGAAAAAGTAGAGGCATCGAATATTTCACTTGAAGCGCAAGGTTATAAGGCACAAGTTTACTGTCGTGAAATTAATTTCTTCTACCTGGAGGATAGCCTGCGCAGCCGCATTGAAAAATCGGGTAGCCAGTACGTTGTAGTCGACACTGACCTTTCCTTCTCCCCGGCCGAACTCAAAGTACTCATTCAACAAACTCCTGAAAAATTCAGCCCGAATGTTATCCTTCGTCCGCTTTACCAGGAAACCATTTTACCCAATCTTGCCTATGTGGGTGGCCCGGCTGAAGTGGTGTACTGGCTTCAATTGAAAACTCTTTTTGATTTTCATCACGTGCCGTTTCCGATGCTGATGCCCCGCAATTTTGCCATGATTATCGATAAACCAACTTACCGGAAGTTTGAAAAGACAAATCTGGAGTTGGTCAATTTATTTTTAGATAAGGATTCGTTGTTCAAGCATGCCGTATTGAATTTTACAGAGAATAACCTTCAGCTGGAACATGAAAAAAAATGCATTGCAAACCACTTCAGAGAGATTCAGAAAAATGCAACATCCGTTGATAAAACCCTTGAGGAGTTTGTGGGCGCTGAAACCCAACGCGCCATTAAGAGCCTCGAAAAGATAGAGCAGAAATTGCTGAAGGCTGAAAAGCGGCTCCAATCCGACAGGTTGCAACAAATTGAAGCGGTGAAAGACGCACTGTTCCCAAACGGCAGCCTGCAGGAACGAACGGATAATTTTCTGAATTTTTACCAGACTGATCCTCAATTTATTGAAAAACTACTCGAACATTTTGATCCGTTTGATTATCAATTCAATGTGCTTCGTTACATATGACCAAGCAGGAATTACGAAACTTTTACCTGGCAAAGCGCTTTGCGCTGACGGAGGCTGAATATCTGCAACTTAACCACTTGCTTTGCGACAAATTTTTTACCGCTGTCGACATCTCCTTTTTAAAAACAATCCACACCTTCCTGCCACTCACAGAAAAACATGAGCCCGATACGTGGCTTATTATTGATCGGATACGAAGAGAATTTCCGCATATCCGATTGTCCGTACCTAAAGTCAATACTAAACTAAATGAGTTGGAAAATTTCTTCTTTGAGGGACTGCATCAACTGGAAAAAAACAAACTAGGAATACCCGAACCCAAACAGGGGGTGCCTACACCCACTGAAAAAATCGACCTGGTATTGGTGCCGTTGCTGGCCTTTGATACACAGGGGCATCGGGTGGGATATGGGAAGGGGTATTACGATAAATTCCTGAAAACCATAACTCCAGCTTGCATTACCCTGGGTCTTTCTTTGTTTCCAGCAATAGATAAAATCGATGACATCAACCCGAATGATGTTCCGCTAAAATCCGTAATGACGCCCCACAATTATTACAGCTTTTAATTTTAGGATAAGCCGTAATGTTAACTTTGCGCCCTGACGATTATCACCCCGATAAAGAACCAACAACCATGACCAAAAAAGAAAAAATAAAAGCCTTCGATCCCAACAGTGTAGGCAACCTCAACAACAACATTTTCGGGTTGCCCTTTACCACCGATGAAGCCGAAATTGTGCTGGTTCCGGTTCCCTGGGAGGTCACCGTGTCGTACGGTTCCGGAACCGCCAACGGGCCAAAGGCTATTTTTGATGCTTCGTTCCAGATTGACTTATACGATGCAAGGATTAAAGACGCCTGGAAGCTGGGCATTGCCCTGGACAAGATTCCAACTGCACTGAAAGCCAAAAGTAACCGGCTGCGCAAAAAAACGGAAGCCTATATCGACTTGCTGGAGCAGGGAAAAAATCCTGAATCAAACAAAAAATGCAAGCCATTGTGCAGGAAGTAGACCGGGCTGCACGTGAGTTAAATGCTCATGTAAAGAAAAACACGTTGCATTTTCTCAAAAAGAAAAAAACCGTTGGATTGGTGGGGGGCGATCACAGCACTCCGCTGGGATTTATGCAAGCGCTGAGTGAACAATACACATCGTTCGGCATTCTTCAAATTGATGCCCATGCCGACTTACGCAAAGCGTACGAAGGGTTTGAATTTTCACATGCCTCGATCATGTACAACGCGTTGAAGTTTAAAGCCATTACCAAACTCGTACAGGTAGGCATTCGTGATTATTGCGAAGAAGAAGTGGAAGTGATAAGAAATAATTCAAACCGCATAACCACTTACTTCGATCGCGACATCAAGCGAAGCATGTTTGAAGGCGGCACCTGGAAAGATATTTGTGACGAAATCATTCAACAACTTCCTGATAACGTCTACCTAAGCTTTGATATTGATGGACTTGATCCCAAGCTTTGCCCCAATACCGGAACACCGGTTGCCGGAGGATTTGAAGTTGAGCAGACCTTATACCTGATTGAAAAAGTCGTGGAAAGCGGCAAAACCATTATTGGCTTCGATTTGAATGAAGTTAGTCCTGGTAAAGATGAATGGGATGCGAATGTGGGCGCGCGGTTATTATACAGAATGGCCATTGCCGTTGCCCAGTCGCAAAAAAAAATCTGATAACAAATCCTATCGGGCAACGCTAACCAACGATTCGTCTTTAGACTCAAGTTGCGATTCTCCCATCAGCCATGCGTCCGCAGCACGCGCAGCTTCACGGCCTTCTGAAATTGCCCAAACCACCAATGACTGGCCTCTGCGGATATCGCCCGCAGCAAATACGCCTGCTTGTGAGGTCATGAAGTTTTCGGTTTGGATGTTGCCGCGCTCATCAATAGCCAGCTTCAACTCCTCAACCAGGCCGCCTTTTTCAGCACCGGTAAAACCAATGGCCAGCAAAGCCAGTTCGCAAGGTATAATTCGTTCCGAGTCCGCAATCTCGTTAAAGCCTGCTCTACCATTTTCCAAAATGCCCCACTCAATATCGACCACCTTTAATCCGGTGAGGCGATTCATGTGGTCACCGGTGAACTCCTTTGTCAGGATAGCCCACTGACGATTCACGCCTTCTTCGTGCGAGGATGAGGTGTTCAACACCATGGGCCAAAGCGGCCAGGGGTTTGTTTCTTCATTTCGGGTAAGGGGAGGTTTAGCCAGCAATTCAATTTGAGTTACCAACTTCGCGCCCTGACGGTTGGAGGTTCCCACACAATCGGAACCAGTATCGCCACCACCAATCACCAACACTTTTTTTTCCTGAGCCGTAATGTCTCCTGAAAAAATCCGGTCGCCTGCCACGCGCTTGTTTTGTTGGGTCAGGAAATCCATGGCAAAATGAATTCCGCTTAACTGTCTTCCAGGAATTGGCAGATCACGTGCGGCCGAAGCGCCACCGCATATTACCACTGCATCAAATTCCACTTTTAAAAATTGTGCACTCACATTTATACCCACGTGTGCATTGGTTCTGAAAATAATTCCTTCCTGTTCAAGAATTCGCAACCTGCGATCCAGAACTTTTTTATCGAGTTTAAAGTCCGGTATTCCGTAGCGCAACAAACCTCCAATCCGGTCGCTGCGTTCGAACACGGTAACCCAATGACCGGCTTTGTTCAGTTGTGCGGCCGCGGCCAAACCCGCAGGACCTGAACCAACAACAGCAATCCGCTTGCCTGTTCTCACTTTTGGCGGGCGAGGTTTAATATATCCTCTTTCAAAAGCTGTTTCAGCAACCGCTTTTTCAATGTACTCAATGGTTACCGGCTTATTGTTAATGCTGAGCACGCAACTCGCCTCGCAAGGAGCCGGACAAATTCTTCCGGTGAGCTCAGGAAAATTGTTTGTGGCGCTTAGAATTTGAATCGCTTCTTCCCATTTGCCCCTGTACACTGCCTCGTTAAAGTCAGGGATATTGTTACCCAACGGACAACCACTGTGGCAAAACGGAACGCCACAATCCATACACCGCGCTGATTGTTTATTCACATGCTGTTGATCCAAAGGCGGATAAATCTCCTTATAATCTTTAATCCGCTCTTGCGGATCGCGAGTCTTTGGCATCTCGCGGTTAAATTTCATGAAGCCGTCTGCCTTTCCCATGTGTTATGATGTAACGTTCTCAACTGATTTCGCTTTGGCCTGTTTTAGTAACACCGCCTTGTAATCCCTTGGCATCACTTTCACAAACTTATCGCAGGCTAATTCCCAATTTTCGATAATCCAATCGGCCGGATCGCTCCCGGTATAGCGGTAATGCTTTTCAATCATGCCGAATACTTCAACTTTATCTTCAGCATCCATTTTTTCAAGTTCCACCATCTCCGGATTGTAAAGCTCTTTCAACGTTTGCTCTGGGTCGAAAACATACGCGATGCCGCCACTCATACCGGCTGCAAAATTTTTCCCGGTTTTGCCAAGAATGACTACACGGCCACCCGTCATGTATTCACATCCATGATCACCCACACCTTCAACCACGGCCTTCACACCCGAGTTGCGCACACAGAAACGTTCTCCGGCCTGACCTCGAATATACGCTTCACCGGAAGTGGCTCCATAGAAGGCTACGTTACCGATGATGATATTGTCTTCCGGTTTAAAAGTTGCTTCCTTATCGGGATAGATAATGAGCTTGCCGCCAGAAAGCCCTTTGCCAAAGTAATCGTTTGCCTCTCCTTCTAATTCGAATGTAATACCAGGCGCTATAAACACACCAAAACTTTGTCCGGCTGATCCTTTGAATCGGATGTGAATTGTATTCTCAGGCAGTCCCTGGCCTTTATAAATTTTTGAAACTTCGTTTGATAACAAGGCACCAACGGAGCGGTTGGTATTCTCAATTGGAAACTGTGCGGAAACCGGCTTCGCTCGATCAAGTGCCGGCTGTGCCACTTCTACAAGTTTCCAATCCATTACTTTTTCCAATTCAAAATCCTGCTCGATTTGCTTGTATTGTCCGACACCCTCGGCTGTGGATTCGCGATACAGCATCGGTGAGAAATCCAGCTTCTTCAGCTTCCAGTGATCAACATCCTGGCGTACACGAAGCACATCGGAACGGCCCACCATTTCGTTGATCGTGCGGAAGCCTAACTCGGCCATCACTTCGCGCAAGTCTTCTGCGAGGAACCTGAAAAAGTTTACCACATGATCCGGATCGCCTGTGAAAAGTTTCCGTAGTTCCGGATCCTGGGTGGCGATACCCACGGGGCATGTATTGAGGTGACACTTGCGCATCATAATGCAACCTTCAACGACCAGTGCCGCTGTTGCCACTCCCCACTCTTCTGCGCCAAGCAAGGTAGCAATGGCTATATCGCGACCGGTTCTGATTTGTCCATCGGTTTGAAGGGTTACCCGGCTTCTCAGGTTATTCTTCACCAGCGTTTGGTGCGCCTCTGCCAATCCCAACTCCCACGGCAACCCGGCATGCCGGATGGAGCTGATCGGTGAGGCTCCCGTTCCGCCATCGGCACCCGAGATGAGAATCGCATCGGCTTTGGCTTTGGCCACACCAGCCGCAACTGTTCCTACACCGGCTTGCGAAACCAACTTTACATTAATGCGCGCCAGACGGTTGGCATTCTTTAAATCGTAAATGAGTTGTGCTAAATCTTCAATGGAATAAATATCGTGATGGGGTGGCGGGGAGATCAATCCAACACCCGGAGTTGAATGCCGCACACGGCCAATCCAGTCATCTACTTTGTCGCCCGGCAGTTGTCCGCCTTCACCGGGCTTGGCGCCCTGTGCCATTTTAATCTGAAGCTCATCGGCATTAGTGAGGTAGTGGCTGGTTACGCCAAACCTCCCGGAGGCTACTTGTTTAATAGCCGAACGTTCCCAATCACCGTTATCTTTTTTCTCGTAGCGCACCTCGTCTTCACCGCCTTCACCGCTGTTGCTCTTACCCCCGATGCGGTTCATGGCAATGGCCAGCGTAGTGTGTGCTTCAAACGAAATCGAACCAAACGACATCGCCCCGGTGGCAAAGCGTTTGAAAATTTCTTCTGCAGGCTCCACTTCTTCAAAGGGTACCGGATTGCGCTTCTTGAACTCAAGCAATCCACGAAGCGTCAGTTGATCTTTCGTCTGATCGTTGATTTTCTGTGCATACTTTTTATAAAGCTCGTAGTTATCGGTTTTGGTTGAGTGTTGCAACAGGTGAATTACTTCCGGGCTGAACAAATGTTTTTCGCCTTTTCGCTTCCACTGATAGATGCCGCCCACCGGCAGGGAAGTATCCTCCATCATAAACGCATGGCGATGCCGCACCAACACTTCCACGGCCAAATCATCAAAACTCAAACCTTCCATACGGCTGATGGTTCCGCGGAAACTCGTGTCAATCACTTCAGCGCTTAGCCCAATAGCCTCAAAAATCTGTGCCGATTGGTACGATTGCAAGGTACTGATGCCCATTTTCGACATCACTTTTAAAAGACCGTTGCCGATGGCGTTCTGGTAGTTGGCAAACACTTCATCATCCGCAAGTTTCTTGCTCAACTCATCCTGCGCATTCAAGGTATGAATAGTTTCCAATGCCAGGTATGGGTTAACCGAACTCGCGCCAAAGCCGATGATGGTGGCAAAGTGATGCACTTCCCAGGCATCACCAGCCTCTACTACCAGTCCGATTTGCGTTCGAACTCGTTTCTCCACCAGGTAATGATGCACGGCCCCTGTTGATAGCAATGACGGTAAAGGCGCACAATCCTTACTGATCTTTTTATCCGACAGAATAATGATTCTCTTGCCGGCCAACACGGCCTGCTGGGCTTCCGCACAAATTCTTTTGAGCGCTTCCTTCAGTCTGCCGGGCTTTCCATCCGCTTTGAATACACAGTTGATTACCGCGTGATCATACCCGCGATCAACAAGGCTTTTTAATTTGGCCAGATCGGAATTCAGGAGCACCGGTTGCGAAATGTGAACCTGCCGGGTATGTTCAGCCGTTTCCTGCAACACATTCAAACTCGCACCCACCCGTGTAAACAACGACATCACCAATCGTTCGCGGATCGGATCGATGGGTGGATTACTGACTTGCGCAAAATGTTGTTTGAAGTAATTTGAGATGTGGCGACTGTGCTTTGAAAGAACGGCCAGCGGGGTATCATCACCCATCGAGCCTAAAGGTTCATAACCTTTTTCGGCCATGGGGGTGAGGATGGTCTTTATATCCTCACCCGTGTACCCATACGCCTGTTGTCGTTGTACCAACGTTTCGGGTTGGAACGACTCCTCAAAATTTTCAGGAACTGGTTCAAGTCTGAGTTTAATCCGGTTTTCAATAATCCATTGGTAGTAGGGTTTGCCTTCGTATACCGAACGCTTTACTTTTTCATCATCAAAAACTTTTCCTTTCTCCAAATCGACCAGTAACATTTTTCCAGGCGTGATTCGCCCTTTTTCCAGCACATCTTTCGGATCAATTATTAAGGCTCCTGCTTCTGACGAGGCCACCACTCTTCCGGAACGTGTAATGCAATACCTCAAGGGTCGTAATCCATTACGGTCGAGTGTTGCGCCAATCCGGCAGCCATCGGTAAACACCAACGCGGCCGGCCCATCCCAGGGCTCCATCATGGAGGCATGGTATTTATAAAAGGCTTTGCGATGGGTGTCCATCAGTTTGTTGTCTTGCCAGGCTTCGGGCACGAGCATCATCAGCACATGCGGTAATGTTCTTCCCGACAGCGCCAACATCTCCACAAGCGCATCCAGGTTTGCCGAATCAGAGCCTTCCGGATTAGTGATCGGCAGAAGCATGGAAAGTTCATCATCCGTAAAGAAGGATGACTTGAACATTGCTTCTTTGGATTTCATTTTGTTTACGTTTCCACGGATGGTGTTGATCTCCCCATTGTGCGCGAGGTAGCGGAAGGGTTGAGCCAGTTTCCAGTTCGGAAATGTATTGGTTGAGAAGCGGGAATGGATTAAGGCAAGGGCCGTGGTTACACGTTCGTCTTGAAGGTCGGCATAATAGGTGCGCAATTGATCCGTGCGCAACTGCCCTTTGTATACAATGGTGCGGGCCGAAAAACTGGTGATGTAAAAATCTTTACCGGCACCTTTTACTTTTTTGGATATTGTATGCGAAGCAAAATTTCT
>CAZOYJ010000126.1:5677-10593 GCA_964583905.1 uncultured Roseivirgaceae bacterium | reverse complement strand
AAAGGCGATGTACTGTTTTTTGCCTTTCCGTAGGAGTTCCCGCTCAAGCAGGTCCTCCATAAAGGACTGCGCTTTCACGGTTCTCACCTTGTCAGTGCCTTATTCTAAAATGTTTTTCGTTGCGGGTGCTAGTGTTATGCTTTGTCAATTGCTTTTTGTCAACTGTCAACTGGATTCAAAGGATTAATGTTCGTACGTGAGAATAAAACTTAACGTAATACTAGTTAAACCCAAAGCCCAACTGAATCACCGCCCGGCCCAAATCGGCTTCCCGTAATAGTCGGGTTGGACCCCAACCCCAATTATAGTCAATGTGCATGGTGGCCTGCTGATATTTGTACCCGGCCAGGATATACAAGCGAACTTTCTCGTTCCCCATACGGAACCCCAACATCGGGTTGAACACGATTCCTTCCGCACGCGACAGGCGGGCAAACTCGGAAGCCTCAAACCCTACATACCGGCCTACCGAATAGCCCCCGCTGAATTGAAAAAATAAACTATTGGCACGGCTTTCCCGATCTACGGTAAACCCCAACATTACCGGTATCATCCGCCAATCGGCATACGTGTCCATGCCGGTGCCCACCGACAACTTTACACCCGAAGGAAACGCGATACCCTGCTGGGTGGTGAAACTAAACGTAAAATCTTTACCCGCATTACACACCCCGCAACCGATCAGCACTCCGCTGGTAAACGTATTGAAGTAATGCGCTTTCCGCGCGATGGAGTCGGGCTGCGCAAAACCTGCGTGAACAAAAAATACCAGGGCGAATACATACCGTATCCGGAAGGCTGAGTTTGTCAATTGCATTGTATTAACGGTCAACTTTTTTTACGGTTAACGCTAAAGATCAGGCTCCACCACCAAATGACTCAACTGCTTAATATCCGATACATCGGAATAATCATATTGAAAAATCCCATCCGCCCCAATTAGCATCAATACCTGGTTAAATGGAATGGCATCGTACGCATGAATATTCTTATAGTGCTTAATCAGGTGCTTGTCGATGTTAAGTTTATCTTGTGCATGATAGATTTTCAAACCGGCCGCGCCATCGCAAATAAACAGCAGGTCGGCATCAATGCCCAATCCGTGCGGGTTGTGCATCGGGTAGGTTTTGACCAACGTGGGTTGGGTAATGTTGGAAATGTCTAATACGTCAAGCTGGTTGTTGAAACCTGCACACTGCGTACCGGAACGCAGGGTTACATACGCATAATTTCCACTCACCACCACCGGATCACAACTGTTAACGTGTGCATAGGTGGCTATCCTAACGGGATCGGTTGGTGCCGAAATATCCAGGATGTGCATGCCGCTGCGCGCACCAATAAACAAATGGTTGCCATCCGGAAAAATGGTTTCAATGTCCCAATTGATATACATCGATGTACCGGCTGCAGGTGCCGCGGGAACCTGAACATCGGCTACACGAAGGAAACCTCCATCCAGCATGTACAGTTGATCACCCGACAGGGTAAAGCGTGCCATGGATCCGCCAATACCGGTGGAGTTGCCGGGCGCAATGGCCTTGGCCGAAGAAAAAGCGGCTCCATCCATCATGGCAATGCCGCCCCGGAAGAAAAATCCACCCCACGGTTGAATGTCCTGCCCACACGCAGATCGCTCTACGGTAACTTCTTTCCGTTCAACCCAATCGGTTACCACCCCGCGTTCGGCATGAACCTGAAACCCTAAACTGCTGTACGTATTAAAAATGTTCTCCAGGCGCGCAACCTCCACCACCTGGTTCAGGTTGGAAATATCAAGGGCTACCAGGTCAATAAAACTGTCGGCATACAGGATGTTGTTGCGAATCGCTACATCATAATTCCCCGGAATCGTAATGAAATGCTTCTTCACCGGGTGGGCCGGATCGGTATTGTCAATAACATGAATGCCCTTGCCGGGATCATTCACAAATAAGTAGCCATCCTTGAAATAAATTTTTCCTACGGAAGTGAGCGGTTGTGGCGCGACTACTCCCACCGCTGACCGGATTTCGGCAAGGGGCGTGTACACGGGCTCGTAATACGTGTACGTCATCGTATCGGTACACGAATCGGTACAGCTTTCCATGAACAAACTTAACGCTAACAGGGTGCTTAAAATAAGCAGGGCATACAGGCGGGTGTGTAATGGGCGCATAACGTAGGTTTTGGTTCTGTTAATAAGACACCCCAATCCTGGATTAGGTTGGAACTCTGCCTTACGGGTGATTTTGGCGAAATGAATTAAGCCTCACCTTATCTGCGCCTATCCGCGAAATCTGCGGGAAAAAAATCAGTTACTTAAATATATACCGGAACCGCAACGAAACATCGTATGTAATGGGCGCCACTTCGGTATACACATCGGCTTTATAAATCGAATTTAACGCATACCGCACACCGGGATTGATCGCTACGCGGTACCGGTCGGAAACCCGGTAACTGAATTCTGTACCCACCAACCCGTTAAACGTTACCGGCCGATACGGGGAATCATCCCCCGGCCCCTGCGATACTTTGTCCACGTAGTCTGCATCGGGTGTCAACGTATTCATCATGAAAAAATCGGTGGCAATGCCCCCGTTCAACTGGATGGAGAACTTGCGGTCAACCACCACATACCCGGCCTGCACAGGCAGACTCACGTACTGCAGGTTGCTGTTGATGCCATACGGACTGGTGGCAACGGCCTGGTTGCTGCCGCTGAAGGCGTGATCGTTGAGGGTGGCCTTCATCGCGGTCGCTTCCATCGAAGCCAGGTTGGAAGTATACCCGGCATTTTGCGTCAGGTAAGAAATGCCTCCGAGGATCACCAGGCGGTTTGCGATTCTTCCGCCTACCTGCACGCCTACTGAATAACTGGAACCGGAAGTCGGATTGCTGATAAAGGCCTGGTTGTTACCAAACCCGGAAGAGCCTTGCATCGCGGTGGAGTGGGAAGTATACGGATTAAAACTGCCGGCACCCACCCCAACGGAGGTCCAGATTTTTTCGGTTGCCGATTTCTTTTCCTTCTCCTGGTATTTCTTTTCTTCATCCCGCAACTGCGCCAGCAACACCATGCCGGGATCGGCTGTCGGCTCCAACTCGGGTTGAACCTCAGCAAACGCAAGCGCAGGCCGGGTGAATGAAGCTAATACCGACCGGGGCGGACCTAAAAGATTTTCAAAATATGCGCTGCGCACCGGCACAGCTTCCCCATCCTTTTCAAGGGTTGCAACAAGAACGGAAGAACTTGATTGCTGAAGCGTTGGTTGGCCGTTCAGGTTGCTTTCTTTTTTTACGGCCGGTTTATGCTCCACCAGTCGTTCATCGTGACGTGCGGCCGGCTCAACCGGGGGCGTTGCCTGCAGCGAACGCGCATCGGTCGTGGCTTGAGCTTCAGTGGCTGAGTGGGTTGACGATACTTCCGACTCAGCAACCTGATGGTCGGGTGATTCCTGTAAAGCAAGAGCGGAAGGTGTAGACTCATCAACCGACCGGTAATAATAAACTCCGGCAATCCCGAGCGCAAAAACCAACGAAGCAGCCGCCAGCAGTTTATAAAATAACAGGCGCTGCTTCATCTTGCCTCCGGCAGCTTTCTCCAACGTTAATTCAACGTTCGTCCATACGGAATCAGACGGTGCAACCTCCGCATCGTCAAACGCATTCTTCCACGACTGATTAAACTTTCCCTTCTCCATATAACCTGACCTGACGTGATTCGTGTTTCAATTTCGCTTGCAGCAACTGGCGGGCGCGCGCAAACTGCGACTTGGAAGTGCCCTCCGAAATCCCGAGTTTCTCCGCTATCTCGCTGTGACTGTACCCCTCGATGGCAAATAGATTAAAGACAACCTGACACCCCTGCGGCAGGGCCTGGATCATGCGCAGCAACTCGGTAAAATGAATCCCCGATAAACTGATTTCCTCTTCGGTGAGGTCGGCTTTTTCAACATCTACCATGGGCAGCAGGTATAATTTCTTTCGATGGTGGTTGAGGGCCGTGTTCACCATAATCCTCGTCATCCACGTTTCAAGTTTAGCATCTTGCCTAAAACCCGCTAACCCTTGAAAAACCTTAACAAAGCCCTCTTGTAAAATGTCTTCCGCTTCTGCTGTTGACTTGGCATAACGGAGACACACCACCATCATTTTCTTACAAAAATGGTCGTACAAAGCCTTTTGAGAGGCCCGGTCTCCCTTTCGGCAACCTTCAATAAGCTCTTTTTCATGGAGCATGAACCCTGTATAACGGCCGCTTTGCATACTTTGACACCCCTTATACGTAAAAAGTTGGCAGGCGTAAAGATTATTCTTTTAGTTTACGTTTGTGCGATTTGGTGTTTTGGTGCCTGCCTGACCTTTAGGCAGGATTTAGTGGCAAAAGTTACTATTCAGCTTTCAGAAAATTGATGTATGCGTTAAGAACAAACCTGTCTGACAGTAGTCAGGGATTACGATTTTTGAAGTGGAACTACTTCTTAAATGATAAATCCTTGTTCGTTGTTCATACATCAAAGTTTAACCTCATGAGCCGATTCGTCCTCTTCTGCTTCCTCCTCAACGCCTGTGTACCCGTATCCCAAACCGGTACGGCCCCCACCGGCTCGAAAAAACTACACCTGTCCGACTGGATCTATGAACCTCAAATCAAAACCGTGCGCGTGTTTCCAGCCACCAACTCCCCGGTCGACCAGCTTCAGCCGGCCGTTACCCCCCTGGGCCGCTGGAACCTGGTGCTTGAATTTGACGACCTCCACTCCGACCGCGACAACTATTACCTGCGCATCGTCCATTGCAACCAGGACTGGACGAAATCTACCCTCATGGACCTCGACTTCCTCTCCGATTACAACGAGTTCCCGATCAACGATTTCGAATTCTCGCTCGACACCTGGATTCCCTATGTGCACTACTACACCTTTCTCCCC
>CAZOYJ010000126.1:0-5667 GCA_964583905.1 uncultured Roseivirgaceae bacterium | reverse complement strand
AAATTGCCGGGCAATTATGTGGCGGTGGTGTACCGCGGCTCGGATAAGGCAGACCTCATCCTGAGCAAACGCTTTATGGTGTACGATCCGAAAGTAACGTTCACCCGCGATGGGAGCATCATCAGCTCGGGCAACGCAGCCACCCGCAACCAGCAAATCAACTTTACGGTGAACTACAAAAACCTTCAACTCATCAACCCGGTAGAAACGGTGAACGTCACCATCCGCCAGAACCAGCGGTGGGATAACCTCGTGCAAGAAGTAAAGCCGGGCTTTGTGCGTGAACATGTGCAGGAACTGGAATACCGGTTTTTCAGCGATACCGATTTGTTTAAAGGCGGTAATGAATTCCGCTTCTTTGACCTGCGCTCGCTGAACTACCCGGGAAGGAATGTAGCGTATATGGATCGCGCAAAATTACCCTGGACAGCCTACATCGAAAAAGATAAAAACCGGTCGCACGAAGCCTACTCCCAATACCCCGATTACAATGGCGGCTACCTGATCGATAATTATGATTACCGCAAAACCCAGGCTTCCAATTATGTTAACGTTGCCTTCACATTGGCTTCGCCTGAGCCGGTTGACGGTGACGTGTACCTCACCAGCGCCTTCACTCAATGGAACCCCAACCCCGCCAGCATACTCCACTACGATTCGGCTAAACGCGAATACACCCAATCGTTTTTATTGAAACAAGGCTGGTACGATTATCAGTACGTGGTGAAATCGAAAAACCTGCCTGCTTATTTTTTTGAAGGCACCCACTTCCAGACGGAAAACGGGTATGAAATTTTCGTGTATTACCGCGCCTTCCAGCCCATGGCCGATCTGCTGATCGGATACCTGAGGTTTGAACAAAACCCGAGGTAACTTCGCATCCGAAATTTGTAAACAGAAATCCGAAATCTCCTAATCAAGAAACATAAACCGCATCTTCCTGCGACTCGCGCCTTACGGAATCGTTACCGGTAATGTCCAGCATCCCAAACCCTTTATGACAAAAATACCCCAACCCGTTTTCATACACGAACTTCTGTACTTCCGGTGCGGCATACAAGGTGAACGGAAAGGTGTAACCGCGCACCTCAAACTTCACATCGTTATCGTACAACGGGTAGATGCGCGCAAACTTCTTGTGCGAAGCCTGGAGGCGTTGAATATACCCAGGATCGGGTACGATCTGGAACTTATAAAAGGAGGTTAGTTGCTCCGGTGTATACCGCCCGGTTTCCCCCATCCGGGCCAGCGTGGAGTCATACAATAAATCGGAAAACTCATCGCTTTCCGGATGAATGAACTGCTTCCCGCGGTCATCATTAAAGGAGGCCGGCACCGGCACCAGGGGCGAAATGCATAAAAACCTCGACTCTTCCCCCAGCATTTCAACCGGCTGTTCTTCTTCAACAGAATCCGGTGACAGGTGTAAACTGCCAATCATGATATCCTTCTGCGCAAAGAGCTGGGCAATAAAATAATCCAGGAAAGCGCGGTCGGTACAGGCAAACACCAGCGTGATGCGGGAGGAATAAAAATGCAATCCCTTGCGACTGATTTTGGTCTGCCCCTTTAACCCGGAAAAGTTGAACTGGGTAAAATGCTGGTACGACTTATCCGGACCAAAGATGAGCAGCCCTTTAATGAACTGCGCCAACAAATATTGATGATGAAAAGGCACATAGGCGCCTCGGTTCTTCAATGAAAAAATAATCCTGGTTCTCAAGGTTTAAAAAATATTAGGGGTTAAAAAATGCTTAAACCAACCGCCCCGCTGTAACCTGATAATGAGCGGTTTATAAAACTACAAAAAAATTAAAATTCTAAAAACCCCAGAGGAATTATTTATACGTTAAACCGGAAATGCATGATGTCGCCATCCGCCACCACATAGTCCTTGCCCTCGATCGCCATTTTGCCGGCTTCACGACAACCATGTTCGGTCTTATACTGCTGATAATCAGCCAACTTAATAACTTCTGCCTTAATAAATCCTTTCTCAAAATCGGTATGGATTACCCCGGCCGCCTGGGGGGCTTTCCACCCCTTTTTGATCGTCCAGGCCCGCACTTCTTTTTCACCGGCTGTGAAATACGTAATGAGGTCCAACAGCTCGTACGATGCCCGGATGAGTTTGTCCAGTCCCGATTCTTCCAAACCATACTCCTTTAAAAAGGTCGTGCGATCCTCCGCGTGCTCCAACTCGGCAATCTGCGCCTCAATGGCTGCCGAGATCACCACCACCTGCGCCCCCTCCCGCGCAACCAGGTTCCGCAATTCGGTAACATACGCATTGCCGGTCAGCACCGAACCTTCATCCACATTGGCCACATAAATCACCGGCTTGGCCGTGAGCAACTGCAGGTCTTCAACCACCTTTTGGTCTTCTTCCGGAAGGTCAACCGACCGGGCATTGTTGCCCGCCAGCAAGGCCTCGCGGTATGCCTGCAGGTTCGCCAAATCCTTCTTCGCTTTAGCTTCCCCGCTCTTGGCCGCCTTTTCCATCCGGCTGATCTTCTTCTCCACCGACTCCAGGTCTTTCAGTTGAAGCTCGGTATCAATAATCTCCTTATCGGCTACCGGGTTCACGCGACCATCCACATGAACGATGTTGTCGTTATCGAAACACCGCACCACGTGTACGATGGCATCTACCTCGCGGATGTTGGCCAGGAACTGGTTGCCCAGCCCCTCCCCCTTACTGGCGCCCTTCACCAAACCGGCAATGTCCACAAACTCAATGGTGGTAGGCAACACCCGCTGCGGATTTACCAACGCTTCCAGAATCCGCAACCGCTGGTCGGGTACGGAAATGACCCCTATGTTGGGTTCAATAGTACAAAATGGAAAATTGGCCGCCTCGGCCTTGTTGTTTGAAATGGCATTAAAGAGTGTAGACTTACCCACATTCGGCAACCCGACAATCCCACAGCGTAAACCCATAGTTATTCAGTATGTTGATAAAACAGGCCGCAAATATAAGACTTAGGAATCCAGATTTCAGATTACCAATTTCAGATTGAAGATTTAACCAATCCGGAATCCGGAATCTGGAATCTGGAATCTGGAATCCGGAATCTGGAATCTGGAAGCTGGAATAAAAAAAGCCCCCGAATTACTCCGGAGGCTTCACCGTATAGGTTTAGGTAAAATTCAATCCCATTTCAATTCCGAATCACCCGGCCCTTTTTCAATTGGCGTACCGGCCGCAACCGCATCGGCCGCATGTTCATGATGATGTTCATGAACGTGATCAAACTGACTGAAATCAACATCGGGCAACAATTCCTGCTTCACGTGGTTAACCGTGTTGGTCAGGGCCTCCATAAACTTGTTGAAATCTTCCTTGTACAGGAAAATCTTGTGCTTTTCGTAGGTGAACCCATCTTCCTTAAACCGCTTCTTACTCTCGGTAATGGTGAGGTAAAAATCGTTTGAACGGGTTGACTTGACATCGAAAAAATACGTTCGCTTGCCGGCTTTCACTTTGGCCGAGAAAATTTCTTCGCGACCATTTGACTTATGCTCTTCCACAATCCTGCTGGGTTTGGTTAGGTTTGGTTTATTTGGTGTGTTAATATAGTATTTTGAATAGGGAATGCAAAAAGGATACAATTTTCATTTAGGAATTACGTTGAATAATCTTTTTTAAAGCCCAAATAGGATAAATTGAGGCCTTAAAAACCGGCACCCATCCACCATGAAGCTCTCCTTACAGGATATCCGGCAGTCTGCCAACCTCGAACTGCTGGCCCGCCAACTGGTTGACGGCTTCATCACGGGCCTGCACAAATCTCCGTACCACGGCTTCTCGGTCGAGTTTGCCGAACACCGACTCTATAACGAAGGGGAGAGCACCCGGCACATCGACTGGCGGGTGTTTGCCCGCACCGACAGGCTGTTTACCAAGCAATACGAAGAAGAAACCAACCTGCGCTGCCTGATTGCCCTCGACACCTCCTCCTCCATGTTTTACCCGGCCGACTCACACGCTAAAATCCGGTACAGCACGGTGGTTGCTGCTGCCCTGGCCTACCTGCTGAACTTGCAACGCGATGCCGTAGGCCTCTGCCTCTTTTCGGATTCCATTGAAACGCTTACGCCCATCAAATCGACCCCCACCCACCTGGATAAACTGTTGATTGTACTGGACAACCTGCTGAAACGGGAACCGAAAAAATCGCATACCAATGTGGCCCGGGTGCTGCACGAGGTGGCCGAGAAGGTCCATAAGCGCTCGCTGGTGGTCATCTTCAGCGACATGTTTGATGGTGAACACAACGATACGGAAGAAATCTTCAAAGCCCTGCAGCACCTCAAGCATAACAAGCACGAAGTGATCGTGTTTCACATCATGGATTACGCCACCGAACTGGCCTTTGAGTTTGACGACAAACCCATTGAATTTATCGATTTGGAAAACAACCAGAAACTGAAACTAAACCCGGCCGATGTGCGGGATACCTACCGGCAGGAAGCACAAAAGTTTTACGAAAGCCTGAGGCTGCGCTGCCACCAATACAAAATTGATTTCATCCGCACCGACATCCGCGAAGACGTAAATACCGTATTGCAAACCTACCTCATCAAACGGGCGAAGATGAAATAGGACTTAGGTAGAATCTGAAACCTGCCTACGCCAAGGCTCCGGCAGGCAAGTCTGGAATCTGGCATCGTATCAACCAGGATCCATCAATATCCTCAACACCTCAACACCTTCATCACACAAGCCCCTCGCCTTTGTAAAATCAATGCATTACACGTATCTTTGATCAGGACACGTGTGAAGGGTATACGCTTGTAAATAAATGAATCGGATGAAAACGAAGTTAACGCTCACCGTACGCAAAAGTGTAATTCTTACCGCCAGACGGTATTCAAAACGTACCGGTAAATCCATTTCGCAGCTTTTTGAAGAACTATTCGAGAAAACAGAAACAGGCACTATAAAATCTGAGTCGCAACGGGCAGCCGAACGATTGCTTGAACACCTGAAATCCTCCCGACCAACCCGGACACTTGCCGATAAACAACTTTTAAAAGATCATGTTGCCCGGAAATACGCCTAGAGTTTTCCTGGATACAGATGTAGCCTTTGACATCTTTTCCAAACGCGAACCTCACTTTGTTTCTTCAATACGATTTCTTCAACTTGCCGCTGACGGAAAAGTAATGCTGATTATCTCCGAAAACAGCCTCGCAACTTTACGCTACCTCGCCTACGACATCTACAAAATCAAGGATGCCACCCTGAAGCTTTCTGATTTTATCAGTGCCTGCGAATTGGTGCATGCCAGCAAAGAGATTGCCCTTACTGCCCTTCACTCCACCTTTAAGGATCAGGAAGATGCGCTTCAGTATTATACCGCACGTCACGCAGATGTGGATTATTTCATAACCAGAAATAAGAAAGACTATAAGAAATCTATCGACCCAACGCTTCCAGTCTATCTTCCGGACGAGTTTTTTAAAGCAATCGCTTCTATAAACTAAGCTTGCATCCTGACCGCAGCGAAGCGTAGCGGCATGGCGTCAGAACCCGGAATCTGAAATCGTATCAACAAGTAATATCCCCATTCGTCATTCCCCATTCGTCATTCGTCATTCCCCATTCCCCATTCCCCATTCGTCATTCGTCATTCGTCATTCGTCATTCCCCATTCCCCATTC
>CAZOYJ010000125.1:8354-10629 GCA_964583905.1 uncultured Roseivirgaceae bacterium | reverse complement strand
CGATGGGTTGCACCGGGAAGAATCGGTTCATCCACATAATCGCGGAGTACAGCACCGCTTGCCAGATCGAACCGGATGGGTAAATTGAGCAACGGAACATTGCTCTTGTTATGAATCGTAACAGCAGGCCTGACGGCATTACTACCGAGTCCAAGAAGCTCAAGCGCAGTGATGGTCACATCATAAAATGGAATAACCACCAGAATATTTTTACTGATGGTTGACGAACATCCTTGTACACTAAGGGCCCTAAGGCTAACCGGATACTCGCCCAATTCAGTGAAGGAAAATGCAGGTGAAGTTTGTGTACTTATTGATTGATTCGCGTCATTAAAACTCCACTGGTATTGGGTTGCACCAACCGAAGTATTGGTAAACTGTACATGTAATGGTGGAGCGCCAAACGCAGGCGATGCCGTAAAATTGGCTTGGGGTGGATTGCTGATGGCAACATTCCGCTGTATTGAATAGTGACAACCCGATTGGGTCATTACCTCCAGCCGCACGTTGTAGTTACCGGGAGCGGTGAACGTAAATTGCTGGGGGTTATCAACGCCCGATCCAACACCTGAGAAAGTCCACGCCCGGTTCGCGATCGGATCGGAAGCATCGTTCGTAATATCAATAAACTCGGTTTGTTGATGGGTACAATTCTTATACACTGAAAAATCGGGTGCTAAACCCACGGGCACATTAATGACATCGTTCAGGGTGCTGATGCACCCATTCGCATCCGTTACGGTCAATGAAATGTGTTTCTCGCCTGAAGTATTGAACGTAACCGATGGGTTGGCATGGGAAAAAGACGCATTGCCTATTTGCCAAAGCCGGGATTGAATGATGCCCACGGAAGCATCTGTAAAGGTTACCGGCACCCCGACACATGCGGGTGTGTTTGTGAAAGTTGGAATCGGAGAAGGTGAGATGGTTACCGTTTTTTGAATAGTTTCTGAACAACCAAAGTTGGTGGTGGCGGTGAAAGAAATTTCATAATCACCCGCTTGTTCAAAAAAATGGGTGGGTTCGCGCAGTGTAGAAGTTGCGCCTTCATCATCAAAATTCCAAAACCACGAAGCAAGGTTACTGTCGGGTGGAAAGGGCGTGGAGTCCTTAAACGCAACAGCCGTATTACTGCACGCTACGGGCGGCAAAGGTATAATGAAATTCGTTTGTGGCTTTGAATAGATGCTGACCGATTTTGTGTGTGTATTCTGGCAACCGGCTGCGTTGAATGCTGTTAATACAACTTCATATTGATCGGGCGAATCAAAAACGTGGTCGGGATTTTCCGCTGATGAAAATTGTCCGTTACCGAAATTCCAGCTGTACCCATTAACTGCACCCGTTGTTTCATTAGTAAAAGTTAAAGGGGCATTCTGGCATTGGCCAGAGTAGGAGAAGTCTACGCGGGGGCCATCGGTTACCGAAGGTATAGTCTTTTCGATTTCATTTACACAACCCGGTATAGATGCAGTCAATTTTATTGTTTGACTTGTTGGATCACTGAATATGGATTCAAAATTAATATTTGTGGAAGCTGCCGTTCCATTAACAGACCAGCCCCACAATGGATCCGAATCTGTATCAAACACAGTAGTATTGAAAAATTGGTATTCTTGATTAGTGCAAATTGGAGAAGTGCCAGGCATTGTGAAATCAGCAAGGGGTTTATTAAATATCTTGACTTCTTTTTGGACCACATTACTACAACCATTCGATCCCAAAACATTTAATTGAACATTATAGACTTCGGCAGAGGTATAAATATGTGAAGGGCTTTGCTGATCAGAAGTATTAAAATCTCCAAAATTCCATTGATACGATACAACAGTTGATGACGCGTTAATTGAAGTAAATTGTACCGGATATCCCGAACAAATGTTTTGATTAGCAATATCAATATCTGGAGAGGTGCCAGGGTTAACCGTAACGATTTTTGAATGATAGTCAACATTCCCACTGGCATCTGTGGATCGCAAAGCAATACGGTACGATCCTTCACTCGAGAATGTGAATGATGGAGGATTCGTTCCATCAAATGCTCGAACAGGCGTAGAGCAGGTTTCAGGAAAATTAAGTCTGAATAAACGGCCTGCACCTGGAATAGTGCCCGAAAGATCTATCGAAAAACCCCGCCATATCGAATTGAATCCAATTACTTCAAATGCACCATTATCACTTGAAATACCCAAATTTCCCAGATTCGTAAATGTTCCGTTTAGATCAAGCATACTCTCACCAAAAGCAATACGATAAACGTGTGCGGGAAATGCCG
>CAZOYJ010000125.1:3347-8344 GCA_964583905.1 uncultured Roseivirgaceae bacterium | reverse complement strand
AACAAAGGCGAAAAAATCACCGCCCTCATTAATCAGCTTTATACTTGCCGGAAAAGAATAAGAAGAGCCAGGAATGCTCAGTTGATTTACTTCCGGAGGTTGATCTGGGCCATTTTGAAAATTCAGATAATATAGAGAACCCGTATTATATGAAGTTACTATACCAAACCACCGGTCACATTCACGAATAAAGGCCAATCCTCGAAGGCCTGACGATCCAGAAACCTGAATTGCGGAATGTGCTGGTGTATTGAGAATGGAGTTTCCGAAACTAAGTGAAGTAATTTGCGCGGAAGACCCATTTGAAACGAAGGCATACATGTTTCCATTTTCTCGTATTATATAAACACCTCCCGGGGCTTGCAATGAGCCACTAAAAGAGCCCAGATCTGTAACAGAGGGTGTAGAGGTAAGATCGCTTCCAAAATTAAGCCTTAACAGATTATTGCCAGACGTATTCGCTACCAAAGCGAACCAATTACTATTCTCTAGAACAAAATGAATATCAAGAGGGTTTTGAAATCTGGAACCTGGGTTTCCCAAGGATACTACCGTTGGCGTATTATCAGGGCTATCTCCAAAATCAAAGCGCACCAAAAGATTGTTTGGCTGATCGATTGCAAAACCAAACCACAATCCGTTTTGAGACTGTACCATTCGGAAAACGCGAGCTCTAAAAAAAGAACTTCCCGATACAACAAAATTTGCAGTTGGTGTAAATTGAAGGTCACCGCTGCAAAAATCCCAGGAATAAGCTTGTGCACCTAAAGTGGTATTCTCCACATACAGATTTTGCTCTTTGCATACAGAAGTCGGAAGATTAAAATTGGCAACTGGACATTGTGCTAAACTTGTTGCCCAAAGTAAAGTGCTGAGTAAAAATAAAAGATAAGCACGCATTCTCTTGCGGTAAATTCGAAAGTTACAATAACTGAATTAGTCCACACGCATCAATGTAACCCACTATTCATTCCTGATACGGATTCATAAATCATCCTATACTGCCCAATGGCGTTTTCCTCTTCTATTCTTTTCCTAATTAAAGTTCTGGATTGTATTCCCATAGCATTCCTCTTCGTACTATTGCTTGCCAGATTCAGTATTGCCTGACTCATTGCGTTAACATCCTGCCTTGGGACAATCAATCCAGACACCTCATGCTCAACAAATTCAGTCGGCCCTCCACAATTGGTTACAATAATCGGCATCCCATAAAAACTTGCTTCATAGCAAGTCATGGAAAAGGATTCCGATTCTGAAAAGTTCAGCAAGACATCGTGATCTTTAATTGCTTTCTCAATATCAGTCACTCCTTCAGTGAAGGTAGCATAACCTCCTTTAATAAGATCACTTGCCTCATCTAATATTCTTTGTTTATAAACTTTATTTTTATGCATTTCAAAATCATATCCTGAAAATGCAATTCGAATGGAATCATTAATAACCAAAGCCTTTCTGAACGAACGAATAGCATATTCTTGACCTTTACCATGAGTGAAGTTTGCCGGATAAAAAAATCTTACAAGTTCTTCATTACGTTGGCCAACATCCCACTTTTCTTCTAATTCAAGAAAATCATAAATTCGATTCACCTTCTGAGAATCGATGAATTTCAAAACCTCGCCCCTAACACATTCTGACACTACAATTATCTTATCCGATGTTTTGCCAATAGCCTTGATCCAAAACCTATAAAGTATACCCGCATATGAGCCAGAAAGAAGCCGGACATGATGAATTAATTTAACCGAAGGATACAGTGTTTTTACAACTACCCCTGTCATGTTGTACAAATCATTCACATGAACAATTGAAATATTATTTCTTTTTATATACCGAAGCAGTCGCCAACTATTAACAAATAACATCGGTAAGTAGAGAATTACACACCACCTTTTACTGATTTCAACAAAATTGATTTGTTTGTAATGAAATCCATTCTGTCTTATTAATGTGGATAATTTTTTATTTCCAGTGGGAACAGTAAAATGAAATTCGAACTGATTTTTTAATGAAGTACTGACATGAAAAATAGTTTTAAACGCACCGGTTATTCCTCGTGAATTGTCAATGATCAGAATTTTTTTCATACGTGTTGCTCTATGAATCTTTTCCAATCCTCTTCAATCCGCTCTGGTGAATAATGTGAGGCTCTTATTTTCGACTGCTGAGAAAAATGCTTAAGCCGTTGAGGGTTGCTCAGCAATTCTCTCAATTTTTCACTCCATGCTTCTATAACCCAATGCTCTTCACCAAGCATTGGCATCAGCACCCCAAACTCACTTTCAAATAATCGATCTGTTCTATTTCCCAAAATATCGGCCGGGCCATAAGGGCAATCTGCCGCAACTACCGGCTTACCCAATGCCATAGCCTCCAACAATGCATTGGGAAATCCCTCCGTACGCGAACTTAGTACAAATACACTGCAACGGGCTACCCATTTGTAAGGATTTTGGTGATATCCTGTAAACCAGACATTTGATTTGGGATTAAGATCGTCTAAATTGGAATAAGACAGGTGCCACGATTCTAATATTACTTGCAGATCATCCTGAAACGAACCACTTCCAACAATTATCCATTTTACGTCCGGAACTACTTTGATCAATCTGGAAAAAGCTCTTACAAACAGGTCGTATCCTTTTTCGTAGGCAATTCGCCCAACGGTTACAATCGTTGGAAATGAAAGAAGCTGACCTTCCTGTGTAAGATTTTCGCAAGCTAACGTTAACAATTCAGCCTGGTTACAGAAATTAGGAATAGTTATAAAATGCTTTTGTCTTTTGATTGAGAAATAATTTGTCAATTCATCTCTCAAACCCGCTGATACTACCGTTATCGCATCCGCCCGATTATAAAGAAAGGGGATTAGTATACTTTTTCTAAGCCAACCCAAAACACCAGTAATATTTGAGTCATGTATTTTAGAACCACGTATATTAATTATAGCCTTAGCTTTTCCTTTGGTAAGAATATTAATGTAATCGGCTCCCTCCAGAAAACTCAGACAGACGTGAATGCTTAACTTCTTCTTTAAATTCTTTACCCTGTAAACGCGCTGAAAAAATGATACTACTTTTTGTAGTATCGACTTTCCGCCCTTAACGTCTAATGAATGAAGCGATCCCCCCAGGGTGTATACCTGACTAATCTCCTTATTAAACACAACCACATGAACCTGATAATGCACAGCCAATACACGACTGATAGCCGCTACTGATCGCTCCGCTCCACCGTAGCCAAAATCGGGGGTAAGTATCATAATCCGGGTCACTTCATCCAGCGTTCTTTCCACATCATAAAACTAAGTATCCGCCACACTTTTTCAATATTAAACTCTTTACCTCGTTGCTTATAATAGGTGTATCTCTTTATCTCGTCCAACACGGCATCCGAATCAAGCAAGTCGGTTTTTGAAAGCGCCTCTTTACTCAAATAGATTTTAAAGTACTCATCCAGGCTTTTGCTGAACCAATTAAAAATCGGAATTGAGAACCCTTGTTTGGGTCGGTTAAATAATTCTGCCGGATGATATTTATAAAGGATATTTCGAAGTATCAATTTGCCCGTATGATTAGCACCAATCTTGTATGACAACGGTAGTTGTTTTGAGAATTCAACAACACGATGATCTAAAAAGGGTTCACGGCCTTCAATACTGTTGTACATGGTTGCACGGTCAACTTTCATCAACAAGTCATCTGGCAAATAAAATTGCAGGTCCCAATTCATCATCTGCTCTTGCTGATGACCTTGGCTCCTTATCATGGCTGAGACCGGCTCAACCTTACTTTTAATAAGTCGGTTTATAGAAAAATGAGACTGATTACTTATGGCCGATTCAAAAAATGCTCCGACATGAGTAGCTTGAAGCAGTTCCTGAATTCGGTTTATCCGGTGATCAAGATTTGAAATGGTTAGCGTTGACCTGAAATCAGGCGGAATAATTCCCTTGATCACTTTTGCCGACAGTTTTCTGATCCGGGGAGACAATAGATTAAATAAATTCATCCAACGATTAATCCTAACATAGTGGGGATAACCGCCAAATAACTCATCAGCGCCATCAGCGGACAGAACCACTTTAACTCCATTATTCTTTGCTAACTGCGAAACCAACGCCATAGGAATGCCCGAAGTATCACTAAAGGGCTCGTCATACACATCATAAAACTGATTAAACAATTGTTCCGCTCGTTTTATGCTAAGACACAAATCAACATGCTGCGTATTCAATCGATCAGCTATTTTTCTTGCATATTTTGTTTCATCGAATCGTTCATCATCAAACCCTAAGGTAAAAGTTTGAATGTTCCTACCTGAATGATGTTGAAGTAATGTTGCTAGTAGCGAACTGTCAATTCCACCACTTAAGAAAACTCCTACAGGAACGTCAGACACCATCCGATAATTAAAGGCCGAAATCAACAACTTTTCGAGTTGTTCCTGCGCGTCATCTGCGTGATTAACTCCTTCGTCTTTTCCACTGAAGGGTGACCACCATGTTCTAATCTCCGCAAAACCTTTATGATACTTTAAGAATTGGCCAGGCCTCAGTTTTTTAATCTCGCTGAAAATCGTTCGATCGCCCGGCACATATCCAAACCGAAAGTACTGATGAAGCGCAAGTGGATCAACAGTTACAGATGGCAACAGGCATTTCATCATTCTAAGCTCGCTACCGAATGAAAGGCCTCCCGTCAATGAAAAGTAAAGTGGCTTAACTCCTACCCTGTCGCGATACAGAAAAATTTCTTTAGAACATGTATCGTACACTGCAAAGGCGAACATGCCAATAAATTTGTGTATAGCCTCTGTTTTCCAGAAATGAAAAGCCTTAATCAGTACCTCTGTATCTGAATTTGAAACAAGTGAAACTGGTGGATAACGATTATTATTAATGGTTACATCTGGTGAACTAGTAAAGTAACCATATTCACCACTTGAATCAGTCAGTGAAGTACGTGGATGGATAATTCGGACTTCATCTTGAC
>CAZOYJ010000125.1:0-3337 GCA_964583905.1 uncultured Roseivirgaceae bacterium | reverse complement strand
ACCATGCTGCTTTAACTCTTCAGCTACTTCACGATAATTAAACAGCTCACCATTAAACAACAGCACCAGGTTTTCAAAACAATAGGGTTGATTAGCCTTGTCCGATAAATCAATAATGGATAGCCGCCAATGGATAAAAGAGAAATTATCATCCTGATAGTAACCCGTATAATCTGGCCCACGATGTTTAAGTACCGGTTCATATTTTCTTAAATCCGGATCGGCCAAATGTCTTTCAAAACCAGCTATTCCACACACGGGTTTGTATGTTAAGGCTTAAGTAACTGTTTTACCACAAACTTCACGGTCTTTCTAAAAGACGGTTTAAACACTACACTCCACTCAGATTTGTAAAATATTAATATTGTCCATCTGCGAAAACCGGTGTACGCATAACACACCTCAAAAAAACGCTCTGCCAATTGAGCCTTTAAGATTTCCTGATTGAATACATTAGCTTGAACATTCAGGTCAAGTATTCGCCTCAACCAGGTATCGATTTTTTGGATATCTGTAATCGAGCTAAAATTTGTAAGAAGAGCGGCCATACAATGCGTACTCCAGTCGTTATCACGCACATCACCTAAATGCGAAGTCAGGTATTTCTTCCGGATCTGGGAAGAATTTTTAATCCGTTTATTCTCCGCATATGATTTTACCGAAGGTGGGTAAGTACGATAATAAAGTAAAACCTCCTGAATATTGTGAAACCTGTATATATCCACCAACCGACACCAAAGGTCGTACTCTTCACTATATTGCCTAAGGTGTGGATTATAAAAATTATCAGGCGAGTCGAATACATGACGCCTGAACATCACTGTTGGGTGACCAAAACAAACATTAAGTAACAAATAGCTTTTGCAAGCCTCATGTGTTTCGGGGAAATGATTAAGAAATTCACTCTCCCCAAAATATTGCATGGATGCTCCTAAAACATCAACATCAGGGTTATTGAGTAAAAAATTTACTTGACTTGAAATCCGTGATGGATGGGAGATGTCATCGGCATCCATTCTGGCTAAAAAAATTCCGGTTGAAATACCGATAGCCCTGTTCAGGCTTGCTGCTAATCCAATATTCTCTGCGTTCTTCATAATGACAATCCTTGGGTCAAAAAAAGATTGCACAATATCCATCGATTGATCTGTGCTGCCATCATCAACAATTATTACTTCAAGTTGAGTATAATCTTGCGCTAAGATGCTACCCAATGAGTCGGCTATAAATTCTGCAGCATTATGCACAGGCATTAAAACAGAAACCAAGGGCTTTTTGACAGACTCCATCCTATCTTAGTTATTTTTTACTGCAAGCGTTAGTTCCCCCTGATTAGAAATCGTATAACCCAACTCACGAAGGGTATCTTGAATTTTTTTTCTATTCGCCTTATCATCGTGTATCTCAAGCCCAACGATTCTTGCTAATTGTATGCCTTGCAAGAAATCAGAATCTTCAAACAATTGCTGCTCTGCCCCTTCCACATCAATCTTAATAGCACAAATACCGCCTGAGGAATACGCGTGTAAAATGGTATCTAGTGTTAAGGCTTCACACTCCCCATCCGAGGTCATCTCTTCTGTTACAGCATAGGCCCACTCCTCAACAGACTTCTTTACCAGAAATAATCGTTTATTTTCTGTCCAAAGCGCTGCATGAATAGGCACAATAACCCCGTTGAAGTTATTTAAGCTTATATTTTTAAGAAGCGTGCTGTAATTATCCTGATCAGGCTCAATGGAAAAAACCGTGCACGCTGGGAACCGACACAGCATAGCTAATGCAAAATAGCCAACATTAGCACCTGCATCCAGGCATGCGCCTGTAAGTCCAATCTGCATTTCTAATTTACTAAAGAATGGGAAATATTCATCAAGGATAAAAACCTGAAAAAAAACATATATATAACTGCTCTCGCCTTTACGCACCAAAACATTCAGGTCTTTTTTGAAATAGTTAAAATTAACAATGTATCCATCGTCATGCTCATTAACCTGAACAGGTTGCTTTAAAGCAAAGTAAAAAAATGAGGTCCAGATTATTTCACTATTCCTGACTTTGGTAAACGTTAACCTATGCAGATAATATGTTGTTATTTTCTTTTTTATAGAATACGGCAGCGCCAGAAAAATTGAAACCCGCTTAAAGAATTTGGAAATCATTTAGGTATGGAGAGGTTTGTGAAACAGTCTCTCATAAATGGGGCCCACCTTAGCAATATCAAATAACTCATACACTGTTTCTCTCAGTTGAACAGCGGAGGCCGACAGTTTGTCTTTACTGTTCGCGTGATTTATTATCAGTGCAGATGTTTCCTCAACAAAATTATCAACATCAACAATAAAACCATTTACTCCATCTTCAATTACTTCATTAAAATCACCAATATTTCTACATACAATTACAGGCAGCTTTACAAGCCCGGCCTCCTTAACGGCTATACAACTTGACTCCAGCAAAGAAGGATGCACAAGAAGATCGGCTGCGGCCATATACTCCAATACGTTATTAACATACCCAGGTAACAAGCAATACTGTTGAAGATTCTCATTTTTAATTTTTTCTTCCAACTCATGTTGCAACTCTCCTCTTCCAAGTATCACAAGCTTTACTGACACTCCCCTTGCAACCAGTTTTTTCAATACCTCTATAGAAAGCTCAGGTCTTTTGTAGCGCGTCAGTCGACAAACAGATAACAGTACAAAATCAGCATTAAGATCAGCCCGTAAGCGTTTTACATTATCGCTGTTGGGCAATTCATAAAGTTCAAAATTATAAGCCAGATTGATATGCGTAATCCTGCTTTCCGGAACGCTTTCTTCATTAACCATGTATCGTTTTGCATGGTCCGAAACCACTATAATGTACTTTGCCAACTTATACGTTAATCTGTAAGACAAATCTTTACCGAAAGGATAAAGTCTTGCCTCGTCTACATGATGTCTGCAAATAACTACTCGAGTTCTAATAAAATACTGACTCAACACCGCAATAAAGTTACACGGCTCTAAATGAGAATAAACCAGGTCAATACGGTTTACTCTACAAAACCCTATTAGTCTCTTCATTCGCTTTAATACACGAAGACTGGTAAACCGTGATGAGGACTCATCTGCACCAGTCTGAAATCCATAACCTGAAAAATTCTCATGCAATGGGCCTACTGTATTTTGTGTGAGTAAAAAAATTGTATGACCATGGCTGGCAAAGAATGCCGCCTGACTTTCAATGTCGCGACAACGTGTGTTCAGCGGAGTGTAGAAAAGAATTCTCATTTACTTGAGGGAAATATCCTGGTTAACTGTTGCCCTATAATTCTCTGCACATCGTGAAGAGC
>CAZOYJ010000124.1:0-10640 GCA_964583905.1 uncultured Roseivirgaceae bacterium | reverse complement strand
ACTGCATTATCGGGTTGGTAGTATGTGCGGTAAAATGCCTGAAGCCTGTCGATCGAAACATTTTCAATATCCGCCCGGGCACCAATGGTTGATTTGCCGTAATTATGCCACTCGAATGCGGTTGCCATAACCCGTTGCCACAACACCCGGATGGGGCTGTTTTCTCCGGATTCAAATTCATTCCGCACTACCGTCATTTCACTGTCCAAATCTTTTTGCGCAATGAAAGAATTAACCATCCGGTCGGCCTCCATTTCCAGTGTCCAACGCAAATTCTCATCAGTTGCCGAAAGAGTCTCAAAATAATTGGTACGATCAAACGAGGTAGTTCCATTAAAGAAAGCACCACGGTCTTCCAATTCCTTCATGATATTCATAGGATACTTAGGGGTGCCTTTAAACACAAGGTGTTCAAGCAGGTGGGCCATCCCCGTTTCCCCGTAATTTTCATGTTTGGAGCCCACCATGTAAGTAATGTTTACGGTAAAGGTTTGCTTGGAAGGATCCGGGAACAACAATACCCGCAACCCGTTGTGCAACCGGTATTCGGTAATGCCTTCAACGGAGGTCACTTTAACGGGATCGGGTATGGCCGGCTTTTCAGCCACAACCACGGAGGGCGGAGCGGCCTGGGCCTTAGTTTTTTCTTTTTTCTTTTGGGCGGCCAGGGGTACAGCCAGCACCAAGGCAAGCAGTAGCAACAGGATCTTGTTTTTCATGGTTTGGATATTTGTTTTAGGGCTTCGAAAATAAGGACGCCCTGTTTGTATTACAAGTGATTCACGAATTTTCGTGATTGTCCGGATATCAACAATTCTTGTTCGCTAATGGGAATTGCATACAAGAATTAAAATTATTTACAAATAAATCGTCCGGTAGGGTAGGTGTTGCGTATAAGACGCGCTGAAAATTGTAATGCCGTAGAAAAATTAATTAAGTTAAAACTGAAACCTCACAGCGAATACACGCGTCTCTATGGCATAATAAATCCCATACTCATGATGAAAAAAATAGGTTCAGTTTTAGGCGTACTCCTGGTAGCAGGTAGTGTAGTGTTTGCAGGTGGTAAGGAAAATCCTTCAACAGTTTCTTCCATGGCCATTATTAAGCAGGGAACGGTAGTTAAAGTGTTATATAAACCGGAGAAACTATCGGTTGCCAGGATTTCTGTAGAGAACAGCAAAGGAGCGGTGATCTTCACCGAATACATCCGGACCAAAAATGGCTTTAGCCGTCCGATTAACATTAAACGATTACCAGAAGGGAAATATACAGTTAGGATTAGCGATGGTTCTGGTGAATACCAGGAGGAAATTGAGGTAAGTTATAATAAGCGTATTGCATTTAAGGTCGACAAGCTTACTAGTGACGAGAATAAATACGCTCTCTTCATCCCGAATACAGATGTTAAAGAAGTTGATGTCCGGATTTACAGTCAAGGTGGCGAGTTGCTTTACAAGGCCACCGAGGCCATTCAGCAGTCATTTGCCCGCGTATATAATCTTAAAAATGTAAAAGGTGACGTTCATTTTGTCGTAACACCTAAGTAATCAAGAGGGCAACGCAGCTTATAAAAAAAACCGCAGGAGCAGTGCTCTTGCGGTTTTTTTTAATTTTTAAGGATTGTTTTTCTTATCCGCTTTCCCCTGCTTTCTGAAATATTTCCGAAACAGGAAATTCTGAATGGATGCGCACAATTAACCTATAACAACACGTATCTGCGTATATCAGGAAGTTACATATTCCTTCGATACTGTCCGCCAACCTCAAACAAGGCTTTGGTAATTTGCCCGAGTGAACAAACCTTGGCTGCTTCCATCAGTTCTTCGAAAATATTTTTGTTTTGAATGGCTGACTGTTGAACGCGATCAAGCAGCAGCGCAGTTTTTTCGGCCTGGAATGTATGCAGGTTGCGCAGCATGGTGATCTGATATTCTTTTTCTTCCGTAGTGGCGCGGATTACTTCCTGCGGCAGAACCGTAGGCGATCCTTTTGAACTGAGAAATGTATTTACTCCGATGATGGGATACTCGCCCGTGTGTTTCAGCGTTTCGTAATACAAACTTTCTTCCTGGATTTTCCCGCGTTGATACATCGTTTCCATAGCACCCAATACACCTCCACGTTCGGTGATGCGATCGAATTCGGTAAGCACAGCCTCCTCAACCAAATCGGTTAATTCTTCAATAATGAATGAACCTTGTAACGGGTTTTCATTTTTGGCAAGCCCTAACTCTTTATTAATAATAAGTTGAATGGCCATTGCCCTCCGCACACTTTCTTCGGTGGGAGTAGTGATGGCCTCATCGTAGGCATTGGTGTGCAGTGAATTACAATTGTCATATATCGCGTAAAGCGCTTGCAGCGTTGTGCGGATGTCGTTGAAGTCAATTTCCTGGGCGTGGAGTGATCGGCCGGAAGTTTGAATGTGGTACTTCAACATTTGTGAGCGTGCATCGGCTCCGTATTTATTTTTCAAGGCTTTCGCCCAGATTCTTCTGGCCACACGACCGATTACGGCATACTCCGGATCAACACCGTTACTGAAGAAGAACGACAGGTTAGGCGCGAAGGCGTTGATATCCATACCACGGCTGAGATAATACTCCACGTATGTGAATCCATTCGCTAACGTAAAGGCCAACTGCGTAATCGGGTTGGCACCGGCTTCGGCAATGTGGTAACCCGAAATTGAAACGGAATAGAAGTTGCGTACTTTCTTGTCGATGAAGTACTGCTGTACATCGCCCATCAGCCGAAGGGCGAACTCAGTAGAGAAGATACAGGTGTTTTGTGCCTGATCTTCTTTTAAGATGTCTGCCTGAACAGTTCCGCGTACCTGCGATAGCGTGTCTGCTTTTATTTTTTCGTAAACGTCTTTCGGAAGTACTTGGTCACCGGTAACGCCCAGCAACATCAGCCCCAGGCCATCGTTGCCTTTGGGCAGCGGGCCTTGGTAGGCAGGTTTTTCATTTTCTTTGCCTTTATATAGCGCAGCAATTTTCTTTTTGATGTCTTCCTCCAGTCCGTTTTGCTTGATGTAGAGTTCACATTGCTGATCGATGGCGGCACTCATGAAGTAAGCGAGGAGCATCGGAGCGGGGCCGTTGATCGTCATCGAAACGGAGGTCTTCGGATCGGCCAGGTTAAATCCGCTGTATAATTTTTTGGCATCGTCCAGGCAGCAAATGCTTACGCCCGAGTTGCCAATCTTACCATAGATATCCGGGCGGTAATCTGGATCGTTTCCGTACAGTGTTACAGAATCAAAAGCTGTTGATAAGCGCTTCGCAGGTGTTGTAAAACTTACATAATGAAAGCGCCTGTTGGTTCGTTCCGGCCCGCCTTCACCGGCAAACATGCGCGTGGGATCTTCACCTTCGCGCTTGAAGGGATAGATGCCGGCTGTGTACGGAAACTCACCTGGAACATTCTCTTGCAAACTCCAGCGCAACAGATCACCCCAACTAGAGTATTTCGGAAGGACAACCTTTGGAACCTGGGTGTGTGATAACGATTCGGTATGCGTTTGAATACCGATCTCCTTATCCCGAACCTTGAATTTAAAGACGGGCTCCTTGTATTGTTGCACCTTCTCTTTCCATTCTTCAATCAATTTCCAATTCTTCGGATCGAGGTTGAGTTTAGCCTTATCAAATTCTGCACGAAGAACTTTTTTAATGTCGTCATCTGCAATGGACTCAATGGTTTTGTTGAAGGCAAATAATTTTTCGGCTACAACAACCTGCTCGTTAACCCACTCATCGTACGTACGGTTGTTTTCTGAAATTTCGCTGAGGTAACGTGTGCGGTTGGGTGGAATAACAAATACCTTTTCCGACATCTCACGGGTGATCTCGAACGATGATTTCAAATAAGCACCTGTTTTCTCTACAATCTTGTCGATGATGTGTTTGTACAATTGATTGGTACCCGGATCGTTGAACTGCGATGCAATGGTTCCAAACACGGGCATGTCTTCCGGTTTTCTGTCAAACAGCTGATGGTTGCGCTGGTATTGCTTCTTCACATCGCGCAGGGCATCGAGTGCACCACGTTTATCAAACTTATTCAACGCGATCACATCGGCAAAATCGAGCATGTCGATTTTTTCAAGTTGCGTGGCAGCACCGTACTCCGGAGTCATTACATATAACGACACATCGCTGTGATCCAGAATTTCCGTATCGCTTTGGCCAATACCGGAAGTTTCGAGAATGATCAGGTCAAATCCGGCAGCCTTCAACACCTGAATCGCTTCTTTTACATAAGCCGACAACGCCAAGTTAGATTGACGGGTTGCCAACGACCGCATGTAAACCCGCGGATTGTTGATGGCATTCATGCGAATGCGATCACCGAGTAATGCGCCACCGGTTTTCCGTTTGGAGGGATCTACTGAAATAAGACCAATGGTTTTGCCTGTCCCGCCATTAGCGGGATCTTTAAAATCGATGAGAAATCTCCTCACAATCTCATCCACCATCGAAGACTTTCCTGAACCACCCGTTCCGGTTATGCCCAACACAGGCGCTTTGGAGGTGGCCGCTTTCTTGTTGATTTCCTCAAATGTGTCCTTGTGCTTATCAAAATAATTCTCTGCTGCAGAAATAAGCTGGGCTATTTGCAGGTGGTTGTCTACTGCCAACTGCCCATTGCCTACTTTTTCACCCGTTGGATAATCACTTTGCTTTACCAAATCGTTAATCATTCCCTGCAACCCCATCGCCCGTCCGTCATCGGGAGAATAAATCCGCGTGATGCCGTATTCCATCAACTCTTTGATCTCATCCGGTAAAATTACGCCTCCGCCTCCGCCAAATATTTTGATGTGCCCTGCGCCTTTTTCCTGGAGCAGATCGTACATGTATTTAAAGTACTCCATATGCCCGCCCTGATAACTCGTCATGGCAATAGCTTGGGCATCTTCCTGAATGGCTGTGTTCACCACTTCTTCCACGCTGCGGTCGTGACCCAGGTGGATTACTTCAACACCCGTGGCCTGGATAATCCTGCGCATGATGTTGATAGCCGCATCGTGCCCATCAAAAAGACTGGCAGCGGTAACAATTCGAACCTTGTTTTTGGGTTTATAGGGCTCGGGCACCTGGTGGCCTGACAGGTTTGGTTTTCCGCGCTTATCGGAAGATAGGTCAGTCTTTTTTGGGGTGATCGTTTCCGTACTCATAGCATCAATCAAACAATGCCCAAAAGTACGGACTAACCTACGATTTCTCTAACAGTTGTTAGGGGAATGGCACTTGCGTTTCAAGGGCCCGGATCTCTTTTTTATATTTTGATGGGAGGATTAGGGCCCGTATAAGCCCATCAGCCTTCAGGCTTTTACTCATTTTATATAATTCCAACAGCGGATACAAGTGTGAGGTTTCACGCAAATGGAGTAATTCGTTTACGCTTCGGGGAACCACCAGCGACTGCGTTTCTAACAGAATTTTGTAGCGAATACTTCCCAGGTGTTTTCTGTATTGCCTGAACAGGTCGTCTGTAAACGTACTGTGTTGCAGATGCTGTTCGATGTGTTCCTGCCGCATTTGTTCCCACGCTTCAAGCGAATCCGGCAAACCTTTTATGCCCATGAAGCCTCCCATCCGGTTAAAGACCTGGAATACTTCGTCCTTTTCCATTTGGCTCATCTTCCGTTCCAGCACTTCAAACGCACGGATAGAATAATCGATGAGCATGAAGAGTACATCGCGGTACGCCCAATCGGGAATGGTTGCTGCACGCTTTTTTTCCACGTTGGCATGAATGGTAGCCATAGCCTGGATGGCTCGCACGGCCACCTGTTTTTCAGAAAAGACAATCGTTCGCGCGTAAGAAACAGTGGTGAATAATCTACCTAACGGATCGGCCGGAAGGCGGCCGGTAAAGTACAGCCAGTCTACGGCTTTGTTGAGGGCAAACTCTGCGGAAGCGCCTGCAAAGATGAAAAGAATCGTATCCGTACTTCCCCAGATTTTCCGCACCACCGAATCTTTATCCACGAAATATTCCATGCTAATGCATTGCCATAGGTCTCTTTAGTTGAATCCAAATAACAGCGGAAACAAAAAAGTAACAATACTTGTCCAGATCACGTATATGGGCAGGTAGGAAGAAATAGTTTTTCCAACTCCGCTTAAATCACCATTCCTGGAAACAACCTTGAAAAGTTGTGCGGTAACGAGGAGAAGATTTACTAAAATCAAGACGTTGCCGCCCAGCACCGCAACCCGGTTTGGCGTAATTCCCCATTCTGAAATCCGGAATACGATTGCGGACAAGGCAACACCGTTCACGAGGATGGTGACAGCAGAGAGCAGAAAAAGAATCCACATTTCCGGCCGGCTTCTCGTTGACGTTGAGGTTTCGGCTACGGAAAAGAAAATGATCGCCATGACGCCAATCAGTAATCCATTAAAAATCAATAAGAACTCCCGGTCGTTATAGGGGTCTTTGCCTGAATAGATTATGGCCGTCAGGTAAATGACCAGCATGACCAAAACGAGCGGACTGAATAGTCGGGCAATAACCGGTGAAACTTTACCAACTAAATGTGGATTGGTTTGCGTAAGATACGTACCCAGAATGGGCGCAGCAGGAAGGCCGAACACTACAATATTCTCAAAATAGAATTTTTCAATATTAATGCCGATCAAAGCGAACAGCCCAATGGTTATACCGGTCATGATTCCGGCTGCTATCATGATCAACGTAGTCATGACCACCAGGTCGCCATTATATTTTAAGTAGGCAAGACGTCTTTCTCCGGTATTTCCAGCCGCGCCTACAAACGCAAAACCCAGTATCGCCCACAGAAATAGAACGACATGCATGCAGGATAAAATCAGCGTATCACTTTTACTGGAGTGGGGGAGTGCATTGATAAATACAAGGCCGATAAGGATGGAGCCAGCGATAACGGCTATTCTACCGGTTGATAGTTTATTCTTCCAGGCAAAGTAGACGGCCAATACCGGAAACAAGATAAACCCGACATTCCTCGAATAGAACAACTCTTCATCGATAGTAAAAATAGCGGGAAACTTGGCCAGGGTGCCTGCCACCATAACAGCAAGGACCACAAATAGGAACTCGCGGCTTGTACCCCAGTTAATTTCATCCGTTTCGTAGTTCAGCCTTTCCTTCCAGAAATCAGCAAGCGGTTGGCCTTCCAGTTTCGGATACAGGGCATTGAACTCACGCTTAAAATTAACTTTATCCGATCTGAATAAGATTTCGAGATGCCTGGGGTTTTGGATGGCGCTAAGGATTTCGTCCCGCATGGCTATGGTTAATTATTTTAGCGAATCAACTCGCTGCTGATTGTTCTAGTGCCGTATATCGAAACAACAAGCCCGCTATGGTATACGGTGTAGCAAAAAACAGATTCACGCCTATTATCTCAGCCGCAGAACTGCCGGTGTATTCTTGCATATTGGCAAGCAATGCGATTGTTGCCAACAAAATCAATGCACCAGTCGTAGCAAACATAGTGCGCTCCATTCCGGCAGCCTTGAATCGGGAAAGGTACGTACCGATGATCAACACAACCACCACACCCATGTACAGAAAGTTGCCCCAATGCGGTCCGCTACCAATCAGCCCTACGGCAAGGTTCGCCCAAATCATTATAAATGTTGTACCGATTGCGATCATCGTAGCTGCACGGTACGCGATGTGTGTGGCCGACCGCAGCGCCAACATCATGAGTAACCCGGTACCAAACAAGAGTGCACCCATGACAATGAAATCGGATACACTCCAATTCACTTCATCGGTGAACTGCATGGCTACAAAGGGCACGAGTAAAATGAGTAGGGTTGCCAGGGCTACGCCCGGTATAGACAAGAAAAATTTAAGTTGTTTTTCCATGGGTAATGTTGGTTTTGGATGTTGAAGTATGTTGGATATAGTTTTTTTTGATACGTTTCAATCTGCCGGTCGCTCTTTATAAACACGGTTAAAGAACATCCACCCACCACTTCCTAAAATCAGAAGGAGCGGAATAGCCCCGGGTTCATTATCTGCATAAATTTTTCCTACCAACAGCAACAAACCAATGGTAAGAAAGAACAAGGGTAACAACAGGCCCAAGGTTAGCTTTTTCGGATTGGCAGGTTTCATAGACGGGGATACTCATTCGGTGGATAAAAGTACTTTGTATTTCAAAGTAAAACAATGCTATTCAGAAAATATTTTGTGTTATGCTGAATTTTAACTGGAATGGGCCTTTTTTTACCGCTGTTCCGGTCGCTTAAACACAACTTTGCCGTTTACCAGGGTATAATCTATCAAGGCATTTAACCACTGTTCGGGTGGGGTCGTAAACAGGTCGGTGTTGAGTACTGCGAAGTCGGCCAGCTTGCCGGGCTGGATTGTTCCTTTGATATTTTCTTCAAAAGCTCCGTAAGCCGAGCCGTAGGTATAGGCTTTTAACGATTCTTCCAGGCTCACACGTTGTTCCGGAAACCATCCTTCTTTCGGCTCACCATTTAAGGTTTGCCTGGTCACCGCAGCATACAATCCGAAGAGAGGATTCACCGGATAATAAGATGCATTGGTGCCGGGCCAGTCGGAGCCGAACGAAAGCGTGCAGCCATTTTCCTGCAGGGTTTTAAAAGCATACGCGCCTTTGCACCGTTCGTACCCAATGCGTTCTTCCATCCAGCGCATATCATCGGTTACGTGATAGGGCTGAACTTCGGCAATAATGTTTTTTCCTCGAAGTTTGGCAAAATCCTCAGCACGAATAACCTGTGCATGCACCAACCGGAAACGTCTTTCTTTCGGACCATTCACTTTATTGAGCGTATCAAGTATGTCCAGCAAAATAAAGTTGGCCATATCGCCAATGGCGTGGATGCGCAATTGGATGTTGGCTTCATCGGCACGGATAATCATTTCTTTAAACGAAGGCATGTTGCCCGAAAATTCACGCCAGCTTCCGCGCCAGTTCCGGTTTTCCAAATCGTTGTCATCGTACGGCTGAAAGAACATGGCCGAACGCGCACCCATGATGCCGTCAATGTGTGTTTTTAAGGTGCCGAAACTGATCCACGCATCACCGGCTGTTTTTTGCGCCTTTGAATCATGACGGATAGTCCAGCCTTTTTCCTTCATCACTTCGTATTCGCTCAGGCGTGACGGACTGAAATTGATGCGGCAGGTAAGCTCACCATTTTTGCGCAACGCTTCATACACATCCAACTGATCGGGTGGCGACATATCCTGAACGGTGGTCACACCCCATTTGCGGCATTCTTCCAACGCCCTGCGCGATTCGGCTAATCGTTGTTCAAAAGATTTTTCCGGAATGCGTTTCAAGGCATCGGTTAAAAAACTTCCTTCCAGAATTCCGGTTTCAGAATCAATGCCTAAAAATTCCAAGGCAGTTTCATTGGCTAAGCCCACTTTACGATCGAAGCGTGTAACCAGTACCGGATGATTCTGGGTGATCGAATCAATCATGCTCCGGTGGGGTACAAAGTTTCGTTTTTTGGTATCGCCACCAGCCGAGCCCATCGCCCACGCTTCGTATGCGCCCCAATCGCCACGGGTAATCCAGCTTCCTTTGGGTAATCGTTGTGTTGTTTCTTTTACGCGTTGAATGAATGACTCCGTATTATTAACATCGAGTAAATTGATGTTCAGCAATAAATGCCCGGCTGAAGCAAAGTGAACGTGCGAATCGTTAAAACCGGGAACCGTAAGTCTGCCTTGCAGGTCAAGGGTTTCAGTCGCTTTTCCCTCAAAAGGATTTTCATTATTACCTACGGCCAGAATTTTCCCATCCTTAACCGCCACCCATGTGGCCCACGGTTGAGTTTCCTTACCGGTCCAGATTTTTCCGTTGGTGAGCTGCAAATCGGCTGATTGATCAGTTTTGCTTGTGCATCCGAAAAAGAATGCTGTCAGAACAAATGGAACGATGAATTTCATAGTATAGATTTTCTGATTTCTGATTATGCCTTTTGATTAATCCGAAATCAGGAATTTGAAATATTTATGGATTCATATACCCATCGCGGATAGCCTTAAACTCCGAGCCTTCCTTCCATTGCGGCCAGGTAGTTTCAAACGAAAGTTTTTTCCCTACGTTGAAAAGCAGTTTCAAATCTTCCACTGCTCCCTCCAGGTTCCAGCGTGACGGATCGTACTCATCGGAAGGTTTATGATAGTATTTCGCCACGTACTCATCCTGAAGTTGCTTGCCGTATTCGGCACCTTTTTCGAAATGATCAATTCCGGTTCCGGTATACAGCGCAGGAATACCCACCTTGGCAAAACAAAAATGATCGGAGCGGAAATAATACCCGGCAACCGGATTGGGCTCGGGCGAAGTATAGCGGCCAACGGCTTTTGCTTCTTCACTCAAATAATCTTCCAGATCGGATTGACCAATACCCACCACTACAATGTCTTTCATTTTCCCGTACGGGTTAATCCCATCCATGTTGATGTTGGCAACGGTTTTTTCTTTCGGGTAAATCGGATTTTGGGCATAGTACTCCGATCCCCACAAGCCTTGCTCTTCGGCTGTTACAGCCAGAAAGATGATGGTGCGGTTCGGTTTGGCTTTCAGGGATTTAAACGCTTTGGCCAGTTCAAGCATGCCGGCTGTTCCGCTGGCGTTGTCG
>CAZOYJ010000123.1:0-10642 GCA_964583905.1 uncultured Roseivirgaceae bacterium | reverse complement strand
ATTTATTTTGCCGACAGCATCAATGCCGACATGATTGCCATGGCTACACATGGCCGCACCGGCTTTGCCCATGTGCTGGCCGGCAGCATTGCCGAAGACGTGGTAAACCACAGCAAACGCCCCGTGCTGACCTTTGTGGTGAAACACAGAAAATAAAAGTATTGCTTTTTAAACACACAAAGACCTGAAGAAGCAATTTTTCAGGTCTTTTGCTTACTTGCAAGATGAAGGATTACTATACAATCCTTGGGGTTCATGCATCGGCCAGCCAGGCAGAAATAAAAAGCGCGTATAGAAATCTCGCCCAACAACTTCATCCGGATGTAAATCCTGAACCGGATGCACTGGAAAAAATAAAAGCGATAAACGAAGCGTACGAAGTATTGGGCGATGCGGCAAAGCGCCAGGCGTATGACTATAAGCTTCAATACCCTTTCCACACGGAAGCAATGGAACAGCCGCCCCAGCATCGCGACCCGGCCTACAGGCGCAGGTCTACCGTAAGCCAGAACCCCGAAGTAGATGAGCAAACTACCTTGATGAAAAAATCCCTGACGGCAATCCGGTGGATGGCAGTTGCCTGCCTGACATTTTGTGGAGTACTGGTGGTTGATTACTTCATGCCCTCCCGGATTCACCGGGAACTTATTGTATCCATTGAACCGGTTTACAAAACTTACCGGACGAAGCTGTTTCATGACCGAGACAAGGTCATTACCGATTCCGGCCGCGAGATTACGATTTTAAAGGATGAAACGGAGTTTTTTAAACCCGATTCGGTACTGGTAGTAGTTGAGTCGCCCCTGCTCAACATACCCTTCAGTATAAAAAATGCCTCGGGCAGTCATGCGTTAACCAACCTGGCCACGATTTATGCTAATTTCCGGTTCCTGCCGGTATTGTTACTGGTAGCCTCGCTTACCGGGGTGGTGGTAAAAAACGGTTCAGTAGATTTTCATTTCAGCCTGGGCTTGGTAATTTTGGCGTTGTTCATGTTCAACCTGATATTCCTGTTGAATGGCTAAGAAGAATGATTGGAAAAAACGCGAGGGCATGGTGTATTCAACTGCTTCCTATTTTGATTTTACCTATGCCGATCGGCAACAGCCGGATACGCTTCCACCTAACCAACAGCAACTTCGGGTTTTGCTGGATAAAAATCATCGTGCCGGGAAACAGGTAACGCTCGTAACGGGATTTATCGGAACGGAGGAAGACCTTACCGCGCTGGGCAAAATGCTAAAAAACAAATGCGGAACCGGGGGTTCGGTGAAGGCGGGCGAAGTCATTATCCAGGGAGATTTTCGCGACAAGGTACTGCAGGTGCTGATTAAGGATGGCTACAAGGCTAAACGGGTTGGATGATGTCCATTGATTTGCCGGCATTCAACCAACAGGCTCAACGCCTGGCCCGGGAGAATAAAAAGTTTCTTTCTGATCTGAAAAAGAAAGAACCCCGCAAGGTGGACGATGCCTTTCACCGGCTTCACGATGACGTGTTTGAAGAACTCAATTGCCTGGACTGCGCCAACTGTTGTAAAACCACCAGCCCGATTTTTTACCAAAGCGACATCGAGCGTGTAGCCAAAGCGCTGCGCATGAAGCCCGGTGATTTCGTAGTGCAATACCTGCGCATGGATGAGGAGCATGACTTTGTGCTGAAATCAACCCCATGCCCTTTTCTTGATCCGGATAATGCTTGCCGGGTTTATGAAAACCGCCCGAAGGCTTGCCGGGAATATCCCCACACAAACCGGAAGAAAATGGTGCAAATTACCGACCTGACCTTTAAAAATACGCTCGTTTGTCCGGCTGTACTCGAAATGGTTGAGCGATTGAAAAAAATAAAACTGTAAACGGTAATTCGATGCCGCGTTGTGAACGTAGAAATGTCGATTTTTGAAAACTGATTCCGTTATGCCAAAACACCTCTATTGGTTTCTTATACTTTTCATGCTGGTCTGGCAGGCAGCTTCTGCACAAACCCGGGTGCGTGACCTGGGCATTACCATAGGTGTATTACCTACCGGGAAATTGAATGGCATTACCGATGTTGCCGGAGTAAAAGTTGGGCACGTAACCCTGGTGGCTGGCGATCAAGTCCGCACGGGCGTAACGGCCATTCTTCCGCATGGAGGAAATCTGTTCCAGGAAAAAGTGCCCGCGGCTATTTTCGTAGGTAATGGTTTTGGTAAACTGGCCGGCAGCACCCAGGTAAACGAATTGGGCAGTCTTGAAACACCCATCATCCTGACCAATACCTTAAGTGTAGCTACCGCTATGGATGCGGTTGTAGAGTATTCCATTCACTTACCGGGAAATGAAAACGTGCAATCGGTAAATGCCGTAGTGGGCGAAACCAATGACGGCTACCTGAACGACATTCGCGGGCGGCATGTAAACAAGTTGCACGTGTTGGAGGCCATCCGTTCGGCAACAGCGGATGCAGTGAAAGAAGGCAACGTTGGAGCCGGTACCGGCACGGTATGCTTTGGGTTTAAAGGTGGCATCGGCACCGCTTCGCGCAAGTTGCCACAAAACCTGGGCGGGTATACCGTAGGGGTGTTGGTTCAAACCAATTTTGGCGGAGTGTTGCAGATGGATGGCGCACCGGTAGGCGAGGCGTTGAAAAAATATTACCTGCACGATCAGTTAAACACCCATGCGGATGGTTCGTGTATGATTGTTGTGGCTACCGATGCACCACTCGATGCCCGGAACCTCGAACGGCTTGCGCAGCGGGCTATGCTGGGCCTGGCCAAAACCGGTGGAATTGCAGCCAACGGAAGCGGAGATTATGTGATCGCGTTTTCAACGGATCCGCACGTGCGAATCCAGCATGAAAAAAAAGCGCGCACCGATTCGGCAACCTTTCTCCGCAACGATGCGATGTCGCCTTTATTTATGGCTGTTATGGAAGCTACCGAAGAGGCCATCATCAATTCGTTATGGGCTGCCGAAACCATGACGGGCAAAGCCGGCCGTACGGTTGAAGCATTGCCGAAGCCGGAGGTTATAAAAATCCTGAAAAAACATAACGTAATTCCAAAGTGATGTATACGTTTCTGAACGATGCGTTTGTTCCAACCGATAAAGCGTTTCTCCACGTTAGTGATCTGGCCATACAGCGGGGGTATGGTATTTTTGACTTCTTCCGGGTAATCCATAACCACCCGCTTTTTTTACCCGACTACCTGGAACGATTTTTTGCATCGGCTAAGGTGGCGCGCCTGGAAATGCCGTTCGATGAAGATGAGTTCAGTACAATACTCTATGAATTGATCAGCCGGAACAATATGCCCACCTCCGGGATCAAGGTTATTCTTACGGGAGGTTATTCGCCTGATGGTTACCAGATCGCCAAACCCAACCTGATCATCCAGCAACAACCGCTCAGCCTTCCGGCCGATCCGATGAATCACCCCGGAATAAAAGTAATCACACATGAATATGTGCGCGTCATTCCGCATGTGAAGAGCATCAACTACCTGATGGGCATCTGGACCCACCAGCGAATGCTGGAACAAGGTGCTTCGGATGTGTTGTATTATTATAATAATGAAGTCTCTGAATTTCCACGCTGCAATTTTTTTGTGGTGAGGCCTGACCACACCGTGGTAACGCCTTCAAAAAACATCCTGTACGGAGTAACCCGCAAAAATGTGCTGGCGCTTGCAGCCAAAAAGTTTCCGGTGGAGGAGGGTACGATTACCGTACAGGATATTGCTCACGCCAAAGAGGCATTTCTGACCAGCACGACCAAGCGAATTATTCCCATCACGCAGGTGGATGATCAGGTTGTAGGAAATGGAAAGCCGGGCGAGGTAACCAAAACCTTGCTGAATGATCTTATGGTATTGGAGGCGGAAGAGTTGCGCAAAGCAGGGGGGGGTAACATCCACTAAAGCATTTTTAGCGGAGAATATTTTAACCACAAGGTTCACAAAGGTTTTCACAGAGTTCGCAAAGAGTTTGTTGATTAATTTGAATTTCCTTTTGTGTGATTTTGAGTTTTGGTGTTTTCGTGGCGAAACAACTCAACTTAGCCAAAACATTCAACCCTCATCCCTTCGGTTTATATCTTAACCACAAAGTTCACAAAGATTTTCACAGAGTTCGCAAAGAGTTTGTTGATTAATTTGATTTTCCTTTTGTGTGATTTGGTGCCTGCCAGTACGAGGATTTCGTGGCGAAATAATTCAACTCTCCTCCGGCTCTAAAAAAGAAAAGCCGGTTACCCTAACGGGAACCGGCTTCTCGGTATATAATTAATTGTGCTTAAGCAACCTGCGCGGCCAGCTTTTTATCCAACACCGACTTGGGTACCGCACCAATTTGTTTGTCAACAATCTGGCCACCCTTAAATACCAGCAGCGTAGGGATGGAGCGAATGCCGAATTTGGCAGCGGTCACCGGATTTTCATCTACATTGATTTTAGCCACTACTGCCTTGCCTTCGTAATCTCCAGCCAATTCTTCCACGATGGGGCCAATCATTTTACAGGGGCCGCACCATTCGGCCCAGAAGTCAACCAGGACAGGCTTTTCGGTGTTTATGGTTTGATCAAAAGTGGAGTCGGTGAGTTCTAACGTTTTACCCATGATAATCGTTTGTTTTTTTAAGTTAATAAGTCTGCTGAATCCAACACAAAGGTAGAAGAATTTGTTCCAACTTCATCCGGTTCTTCGCGCACTTCAAATTCGGTTTCCTCCGTGAGCCACCGTACCTGGCGGCTTTCGGTTATAACCCCTATTTCGGCATATTTCCTGCACTCCAGCACCAACGGGTTGGTGATGTTGATCCGGTACATCCGCGAAAGCAACTCTACCTGTAGGGCCTCTGCTTCATCTTTAATAAATAATTGGAGCGCTGCATTGCCCGGGTTGTTTTTGCATAAGCGTTCAATCGCTTCCACCGCTTCGGGTGTAACGGCATGAACCGGAATCCGCAAGGCCAGACCGTTAAGGCGTTTGGCTACCAGTTCATTCAATAATTCCATGTTCCGGATTTTAAATTCAACATCCATCCGGCCCCAGGTGTTGCGCTGAATAATGCCTTCAATAAACAGGAACCATCCTTGCGACATGAAGTTTTTGTATTTGAGGTAATCTTCCCCGAAAAGGGTAAACGTGAAATTGCCGCTGTAATCTTCCAGGGTAAATTTCCCGAAAGGTCTTCCGGTTTTGGTGGTGCGGTGTTCTACCGAAGTAACAATACCGCATACTTTGGTTTCGCGGCCCAGCAAAACATCGAGGTCAACGAGTTGATTGCACGGGGTATTGCAGAAAGCGTCAATTTCAAATCGGAAATTATCCAGTGGGTGGCCGGAGATGTAAATGCCCACCACCTCTTTTTCGAGGTTGAGTTTTTCCAACTCGCTGAACGGTTCAACGGGTTCGATGCGGGGCTTGGGCATAACCGTACCGGAAGTGCCGCCAAATAAACTCACTTGTGCACTTTGTTCTTCCAGTTGCGATTTGGAGGCAAACTTCACCGCCTTTTCAATCAGACTGGCATCGCCATCTTTGGCATACACGTATTGCCTGCGGTGGATGCCTTCAAAGCAATCAAAGGCACCCGATAAGGCAAGGCACTCAAATGTTTTTTTGTTCACCGAACGTTGGTTCACGCGTTTGGCAAAATTAAAGAGGTCTTCAAAGGGTCCGTGTGCTTCCCGTTCCTGGATGATCGCCTCAACGGCTGCATCGCCCGCGCCTTTAATCGCGCCCAGCCCAAAGCGGATTTCGCCTTCTTTGTTTACTTCAAAGTACACCCCCGATTCGTTTACGTGTGGCCCGAGTACCGGAATACCCTGGTTACGACACTCTTCAATAAAGTACGTTACCTTATCGAGGTTGCTTTGCGAGTGGGTAAGTACCGCAGCCATGTATTCGGCAGGGTAATTGGCTTTGAGGTACGCAGTATGGTAGGCCACCAGCGAATAGCAGGTGGAGTGCGATTTATTAAATGCATATTGAGCAAAGGCCTCCCAGTCGGTCCAGATTTTTTCACAAACATCCTGCGGATGTCCGTTGGCTTTGCAGCCCTCGATAAACCGATCCTTCATCTTATCGAGAACGCTCTTCTGCTTTTTGCCCATGGCCTTTCGCAACACGTCTGCATCGCCTTTACTGAAGCCCGCCAGTTTCTGCGAAAGCAACATTACCTGCTCCTGGTACACGGTAATCCCGTAGGTTTCGGCCAGGTATTCTTCCATGTCGGGCAAATCGTATCGGATGGGTTCGCGCCCGTGTTTCCGGTTGATGAAGGTGGGAATGTATTCCATCGGACCGGGACGATACAGGGCGTTCATGGCAATCAGGTCTTCAAACTTATCGGGCTTGAGTTGACGCAGGTACTTTTGCATCCCCGTACTTTCAAACTGAAAGGTTCCGGAAGTTTCGCCTCGTTGAAAAAGCTGGTAGGTTTTTTCATCGTTCAACGGAACCTGGTCGATGTCGATTACCGTGCCCTTGCTTTTCTTAATGTTTTTGATGGCGGTGTTGATAATCGACAAAGTCGTTAACCCGAGAAAGTCCATTTTCAATAACCCGGCACTTTCCACAACACTGTTGTCGAATTGAGTTACCAGCATATCGGAATCTTTGGCGGTGGCTACCGGAACAAACTTGGTTAGTTCATCCGGTGTGATGATCACGCCACAGGCATGCGTTCCTGTATTGCGCACAGAACCTTCCAACACGATGGCCTGCTTAAGAACATCGGCTTTCAGGTCGGTACCGTCTTTAATATCCGCCAGTTCTTTCACTTCCTTGAAGGCCGAATCCAGGGTTGTGCCCGGTCGTTCAGGCACCATCTTGGCCAGGAAGTTGGCTTCCGATAAAGGCAATTGCATGACGCGTGCACAATCACGAATGGAAGATTTTGCGGCCATCGTGCCGTAGGTAATAATTTGGGCTACCTGGCTCTTGCCGTATTTGTCGATCACATATTGCAATACCTTATCGCGGCCTTCGTCATCAAAGTCAATATCAATATCGGGAAGCGATACGCGATCGGGATTGAGAAAACGCTCGAACAGCAAATCGTATTTTATCGGATCCACATTGGTAATGCCGATGCAGTAGGCAACAGCCGAACCGGCAGCCGAACCCCGGCCCGGCCCAACCGAAACGCCCATCTCACGGGCTTTTGAGGTGAAGTCCTGAACAATAAGGAAGTACCCCGGATACCCGGTTTTTTTGATGGTCTCCAATTCAAAATCAAGTCGTTCCTGTAGTGCCGTTGAAATCGTTCCGTATTTTTTCTTAGCCCCTTCGTAGGTAAGGTACTTCAGGTAATCGTCTTCGGATGAGAAGTTGTTGGGGATTTCAAACTTGGGCAGCGCCACAGGCCGCTCAAGGGTGTATGCTTCGACTTTATCGGTGATTTCCCGGATGGTTTCAATGGCTTCGGGCAGATCGCGGAAGATGGACTTCATTTCCTCCTGCGACTTAAAATAGAATTCGTTGTTGGGTAGCCCGTACCGGTGGCCGCGCCCTTCACCAATCGGGGTGGCTTTAAATTCACCTTCTTTGATGCAAAGCAACACATCGTGCGCCTCAGACTCTTCCTGGTCGATGTAGTATACTTCGTTGGCAGCAAAATATTTCACGTTGTATTTCTGCGCAAAGCCGAGCAACACGTCATTCACGTGGTCTTCTTCCGCCATGCCGTGCCGGTTAAGTTCGATGTAGAAATCGCTCCCGAACTGCTGATGCCACCAGGCAAAAGCTTCTTCCGCCTGACGCTCACCCACGTGAAGAATGAGATGGGGGATTTCGCTGGTCAAGCCCCCGGTGGTGGCGATTAAATCGGTTTTGTATTGGGTGATAAGGTGTTTATCTACGCGCGGATGGATACCATAAAGGCCTTCGGTAAAGCCGAGGGTGCTCAGCAACGCCAGGTTTTGATACCCGTTTTTGTTTTTGGCGAGCAACACCTGGGTGTAGCGCTTATCGGGATTGTCTTTTGTGAATTTAAGTTTGGTCCGTTCTTCGGCTACGTAAAATTCGCAGCCCACAATGGGTTTGATTTCATGGGCCAGCGCTTCCCGTACAAATTTGAATGCGCCATACATATTGCCGATATCGGTAAGCGCAATGGCCGGCATGTTCAGCGCTTTTGCTTTGGTGATCAACGCCTTTATTTCGGGTGTGGCCTGGAGTACGGAGTATTGTGAATGAACATGCAGGTGACTGAAACTGCCTTCTATCGCGGCAGCCGGTTCATCATCCAGGGTGTAGCCTGCGTCTTTCTTCCGTTTGCGTTTAGCAAAGTTGGCAGCATCGAGGCTGGGTTCTTCGTATTCAATTTCAGCAACGGGCGTAGTGTCGAATGGGTTAACGATCTTTTTATGAAGCAACCCAAAGTAGCAACGGGCAGTGGCCGCTACATCGTAGGATGCATCGTGGGCATCGCCAAAATCTTTTCCGAAAAGTTTTTCGTGCAATTCGGTTAAGCGTGGCATTTTCAGCCGGCCACCAATGCCCCCGGCCAGTTGGCAAAATTCGGTTGCGGCAATGCCGGTATCAACCTTTTTGAGATTCAGAAATTTTTCCGGGTCAATGGCTTGCCGGATCAATTCTGCACCGATAATATTAATGTCAAACTCGATGTTGTGCCCCACCAAAACATCGGTCTTGTCGAGGTCTTCCAGAAATACGGCAAGGATGGTTTTTAAGTCGTGCCCTTCTTCGGTCGCCCGTTGGGTTGAGATGCCGTGAATTTGTTCGGCCTTATACGGAATGTTGAAACCTTCCGGTTTAATGATATAGTTGTGCTGTGCTAAAAGTTTGCCCCGGTTATCGTGCAGTTGCCAGGCAATTTGCACAAGCCTTGGCCAGTTTTCCAGGTCAGTTAGGGGCGCGGTTTTATTGTGCGGAATCCCGGTGGTTTCCGTGTCAAAAATCAGGTACATCGAATCGGTTCGTAGTGGTGGTAAAAGTGTAAAAGTACGCCCTTTAGCACACTAAATCCATTCCCAATACGGGATTATAAGCTTAATTCTGGAAAAAATATCCGTAAAAGTGCAGTGTGTATTATTTGTAAAGTATTGATAGTCAGGGTTTATGTGATTTCGGCCCGCTCTTGGCAGTTGGGGAGGTATAACTTAACGCTTACCCAAATGATGTTGGCCATGAAAAATTTGAAGGAGTTCGTCAAACGGGAATGGTTCCTGTTGGTGATGTTGCTTGCTATCGGACTGATCGTTCTGCTCTTCGAGGCATTTTAGAAATCTTCCCTGATTATTTAGAAGTCACTAAATAAAACACTTTTGTTTGGTAAAGCTTCGGGAAGTATTTTTATGCGTTTAGCATAATTCCGAAGCAACTATGACGTGGTTTACCAGGTTTTTGTCGAGTACGCTCGGCAAAAAATTACTTATGGCCCTTACCGGTCTATTCCTCATTACCTTTTTAATAGTTCATTTAATAGGCAACCTTCAACTGTTGCATGATGACGGTGGCCAGGCCTTTAATGTGTATGCTAAATTCATGACGACCAACCCCCTGATTAAAACAATTTCTTACGGGCTCTATGCTTTTATTGTGCTTCATATAATCTGGGGTGTTCTGCTTACACGACTTAACCGGCAAGCACGCGGAGGCAGGGGCTATGCCTTCCATAATAAATCATCGGCCTGGACTTCCCGCAATATGGGCGTGCTGGGGTTTATTGTTTTCGTTTTCATGGTGATCCATATGAAAGATTTCTGGGCTCAGATGCATTGGGGAGGAATTCCAACGGTAACCTATGATGGCGTTGAAGTGAAAGATCTCTACGCCATTGTTGCCCTTGCCTTTTCCCGGCTTTGGTATGTTATCCTGTACGTGGTTTGTATGATCGCCCTTGCCTTCCACCTGTGGCATGGCTTTGCCAGCGCCTTTCAAACCCTCGGCCTAAACCATCTGAAGTACAACGCTGTTATTGATTTCGTTGGAAAAGCTTTCGCGATCATCATTCCGGCCGCATTTGCCTGGATTCCCATCGCCATGTTTTTTGATGTGTAATAGTTAAACGATCATCATCATCTATGACCTTAGATTCTAAAATTCCGGAAGGACCATTGGCGGAGAAGTGGACAAAACACAAGTTCAACCTCAGGCTGGTTAATCCGGCCAATAAACGAAAGTACGATATCATTGTAGTGGGTACCGGGCTGGCCGGTGCTTCTGCTGCCGCTTCCCTGGCCGAACTTGGCTATAACATCAAGGCATTTTGCTTTCAGGATAGTCCGCGCAGGGCGCACAGCATTGCCGCACAAGGCGGGATCAACGCTGCCAAGAATTATCAGAACGATGGCGACAGTGTATACCGCCTGTTTTATGATACCATTAAGGGTGGGGATTACCGCGCCCGCGAAGGGAATGTTTACCGCCTCGCAGAAGTGAGCGTTAATATTATTGATCAATGTGTGGCGCAAGGTGTTCCCTTTGCCCGCGAATATGGCGGCTTGCTGGCCAACCGTTCTTTTGGCGGAGCCCAGGTGTCGCGTACGTTTTATGCCCGGGGTCAAACCGGGCAGCAATTGTTGCTGGGAGCCTACTCCGCTTTAAACCGGCAGATCGCCAACGGCAAAGTGCAAATGTATAACCGTACCGAGATGCTGGATGTGGTGCTGGTGGATGGAAAAGCACG
>CAZOYJ010000122.1:0-10729 GCA_964583905.1 uncultured Roseivirgaceae bacterium | reverse complement strand
GACGGACACCTTCATCCATGGAAATAAACAAGACGAATTTGAGCGTTGCAAAAAAAACAGCGTTATATGTTATAAGCTTAAAAATAAATGCCTATGAAAACAAACAAAAGCACACCAATCAAAATCGAGTTTACCCTGGGAAGTTCTTACACACCCCTACCGGGTATCCGTTCAGCAGACCTCCTTCCAAATAAGGAAGATGACAAAAAGGTACAAGGAAAGACATTTCTGAGTTTTAAAAAGCGCCTTGCAGCCGGGAATTAATCACAAAATCGTAAACCGTATCCCGGAAATTGGGTTAAAGACTTAAATAAACATTAGCATTGGATTGGGGCAGGTAAAAATGAAAAAGCACCATCAGGCATTTGCTAAACAGTGCTTTTTTCACACAAGCCGACTTCAGTATTCCTATAGTGACTTGAGGATCTTTATGGACTCCTGGTCTCGATTTCAATTTGATAATCAAATTTGATTATTAATTCAGTTATTCATGTTACATCTTTATGCGATGTGTGTTGTATTTTTTACATATTAATAACGTACTCTCGTATAAACTTCATTATAGGAGCGTTTGCACTTATCAACATAAAAAAGTTACAGGTCCCTCCTCTTCTCTTATTCAACCCATAACCTTCGAAACTGAAACTGAACTGCAGCTTAATCTGAATAGGTGATATATATAACATTCCCAGGTCAGGGTGTAACATTTTCCATTGCGATCAGAGTCATATTTGGGGTGGACTAGAGGTGCCAATACAGGCATATCTTATGTAAACCGATCGTAATATCCTTATAAAGTATAGTTTATGATTAAAGAAGTATCTGAAATAGAGAAAGCGCAACCTTTTATTATAGTAGAAATCCTGGAATACGTACCCAACTCGGTTCTGATAAAAACAATTATCAGAAAAACAACCGGTAATGTAAGTGCGGTTTCATTTGATATGGGCGAAGCATTTACAGAAAAAACATCTTCTTTTGATACCTTTATCCAGGTGATCGATGGAAAGGCAGAAATTGTAATTGATGGTTATTCCAATATTCTTGAAACGGGCGCATCAATTATTATTCCAGCTAATGCGCGTCAAACAATTAAAGCCAATGTCAGGTTTAAAATGATCTCCACTGTTATTAAAAACGGATATGATGGAGTTGGTAACGATTAGCCTGAGTTAGTTTGTAGGGCTATAGTTTTGGCAAGATGCTATATAGTTTTGGCAAGATGAATGGATTCAACCTCTTGAGTGTACGCTACAATTCCTCCCGTAAGGTTATAAAGATTTTTAAATCCGAACTGATCTTCTAGTTGACGAATAGCGTTGGCGCTGCGCTTGCCTGTTTTACAGTGAATCACTACTTTCTTATCGCGGTTAATGCTATCAGCCCGTAACAAAACGGTATTGAGCGGAATTAATTGACCACCCATATTAATTGCAGCGTATTCAATTGACTCACGAACATCAATGATCTGTAATGCTTCTCCTCGTTCCTTCCATTGAAGTAACTCACTCACTGAAATCTCCTTTACTTGCCGCTCTCTTACCGTAGTTCCACAGAATTGCTCATAGTCAATAAGTTTACGAATGGTAGGATGTTCTCCAGTGAGCGGATTAGAAGTGTTTCGCTTAAAATTGTAAATTTGCGATTCAAAGGTGAGTGCATTAAAAGCGAACAACCTTCCATCCAGAATTTCGCCAACACCGGTTATTACTTTTATAACTTCAAGTGCCTGCATGCTGCCAATAATTCCTGGTAATACTCCCAACACACCACCTTCAGCACAGCTGGGCACTAAACCAGGTGGCGGTGGTGAGGCAAATAAATCGCGATAGTTAGGGCCCCATTCACCTTTTTTGTTTTGATTATTGAAAACTGTTACCTGCCCTTCAAACTGAAAAATAGAAGCGTATACATTTGTTTTTCCCAACAATACACAGGCATCATTCACTAAATAGCGCGTGGGAAAATTATCGGTACCATCCGCTACCACATCATACTCGTTTATCAACTCCAACGCATTTTTTGAAGTAAGCTGCAGGTTGTGGATACGAATGTCGATATATGGATTTAGATCTTTAAGCCGTTGTATGGCAGCATTCACTTTGGGTAATCCAATATCGGTTACACCATACAGCACCTGGCGGTGAAGGTTGCTATCTTCCACAACATCAAACTCGACAACACCAATGGTACCTACACCCGCTGCTGCTAAATATAATAAGAGTGGACTGCCAAGTCCCCCGGCACCAATCACCAATACCTTTGATGCTTTAAGTTTCAGCTGGGCCTCCATTCCAAATTCAGGAATAATAATGTGACGGTTGTACCGCAACAATTCCTCCTTCGAAAGATGTATATCTGAAGTTTTCATTTTTTCACTAACTGAATTCTGTTTGGCACTGAATTGCGGTCCCCCGGAAACTCACTACCGCCAGCAATGGCAGGCACAATACAGATAGTGGTATTCTCTTGAACAATCGTTTTTTCCAGATCGAGGTTTCTGATATCCTCACTGTCTACAAATATGTTTACATAAGGAGCCATTTTTCCATCCGTATCAAAAAGATGTTTTTTAAGCTCCGGATAATTATTGGTGAGTTTAACGATTGCATCAGAAACTGATCTTACTGACAGCATTACCCGTGCGTTATGATCTGTAAACTTTCTTAAGGGTGTGGGGATAATGATCGTTGCCATAAGTATAAGTTAAGCTGTTTCAAAATTTGAATTGTAATTCAGTATCGCAATTGTTAAGTTGGTTTACAGGCAAAGTTTTACGTGAAGAAGCAGTAAAGTCATACTCTTTTTCCTCGAAGAGATTGCGCTCGTTCAACTTCCATAACCGGATTCCATTGATCTTTTCCTTCCGTACAGAAATAATAATATAGATTAAACTGGGTTGGGCGGCTACCCAATCAAATTCAGAAGGAGTGGCATCATTATTAGGATGAGAATGATACACCCCAAGAAGTTTTGTTCCTGTTTGATCTGCTTCTTTTTCTGCAAGTAAATATGCAGCGCTTGAAATTTCATAGGTGACATGCCTGTCTGTATGGCGTATGTTCGGGACGGGCATTATCCTGTCAATAATTTGGTTTTCCCCTGCTTCATGTCCAAATATAAAACCACATCGCTCATATTGATAGTGTTTTACATCGGCAGTTAATTCATATAATATGGGCCATTCAAAAAGTATCATCTTCAAACATGTTGGTACATCAATTCTTCAACCTCATTGTAGTACATACTTCCTTTTAGTGATTCAGCTAACAAGGAAATAAGAACATTGAAATCGGAAGGCGTTGTATTTTTTACTTCCGGAAAGCGTTGATCCAACCCCCACCTCAAAATATCTATCGTTTTAGATCGCTCAACAGCCTTTAATGATTCTTGCACCAGTTCTTTTAATCCCGCTAGTAACACTTCACGCGTTGCTGTTTCGCCAACAACATGTTCCAGGTTATCCAGCACCCTGTGTAAAACATGTATATTGGTAGAGCACGGGCATGATATTATAATGTCTCCTTCTGTATTTACTTTTTTTAATTTCTGCTCGTACACATTTATTAATAGGTTAAGATCTTCTGGTTTAGACCAATCCAACTGGCCTCTGAAAAATTTCTCGGAGTAGCCAACCGGATTTCCAACAAAAATAATTGGAATATCTCTTCCGGATTGTATCCGATAATAAAGGGCCATCTCCAGGCTCTCTACCGGCCACTCCAGATTTCTCACCAATAGAAACCTGCACTGTTTTTCTCTTGAATACAGAAGCGCATTGAGTATAAGACCGACAGCCTCGTGTACATTTTGTGCGGTAACAAATTTTCCGGGGCTGTGTACTGTCAAATAGGTATCGTTCTCACTTGACCTTTTTAGCTCCATATCCATCAAACTATTGTCGATAATATGGGTACACCGGATCATCGAATATTTTATCTGACTGTACGTTGAAAATGTATCGATGATAAATTCATCCAATTTTTTTGTTGCTGCGTAAACCTCTTCTGTATAATATCGTGAGGCTTTGCCGGTTGATGAGGATACCATTTGCTTCACACTCCCAACCCGCTCGCAGGCCTTTATTATATTCATAGTACCCAACACATTGGTAGTTACTGTTTCCACTATGCTGGTTTCAGCAAGACCCGGGTCGCGTTGAGCGGCAGTATGAAATACAAATTCCGGGCGATAGCGTGAAAATATTTCGTTAACGAAAGCAAGGTCGCGGATATCGCAATCGAACCTCGTTACGCGTTGTGAATTAAGGTATGCTGCAGTGCTGTTATCAATAATAATAATCTCCTGTACATCATACTTCAGTAGCTCTTGTACAAGTTTTGAGCCAACGCAACCTAATCCACCGGTAACAAGGCATGTGCTGTCTTTTAGTTTCTCCTGAATTTTTTCGAAAGGCGTGTTTATTTTCCTGTTACGGGTTGCGCTGAAAGGATCACTCGATAGCCGGCCTTGTGCCTGATAGGTGGTAATAAGTTTATCAGTCAGGTCTTGTAATTCCCGATATACTTCCACTTGATGTACATTCGGAGACAACTCCCAAATTTTTTTAAGTATGGATTCAGTCATTACGATTTGGGGTTAAGCATATTTTTCCTGCACGTCATCTTTCATTAATTGAACCGAATGAACTGTCTTGAAATACTCATCTTGTTCCTTTCTTAGTATATCACAAAACCTTCCTTGTGGCAGTACCACATCCTGATAAGTAATAACCTGATCGCGGGGAATATTTCTTGTTACAATGCATCCTTCGGCAAGCCCCATAGGCAGCAGATTATCTTCCATTGTAATCGGGTAGGTTTCACATTGACCATACGTACGATAGCCGCCAATACCGTCAAGTATCTCTCCTGCTTTCAAATCTACCTTGGCGGTGGTTACTACATCAACGCGTGGTGCACCCAGTGGAGCAATGGTGGCATCGTGGAATAACACAGCGCGCGCACAGGTAGTAGGAACTTCAAAATGGCAGAGGTGATACGGTGTGTAGAATAAATAGAGCGGACCTTCTCCCAACTTATACAAATTCAAAAAGTGTTGTTGCTTTGGATCATCATGTGTTCCTAATACAAAAACCCCTGGGCCTGGTTCTGCTCCAACCACATAATCAACAATGCCGGGGCCCTCTAAAAGAGCATCTAACGGAAAGTTTTCAATGATCTCCCTCAAATGCTTTCCCGGAGTTACCGATGGACCGAACATACCTCGTTTTCCAATGGTCATACCGGTTGCATTGGCAACAATAGCTTGTTCAAACGAAATTTTTGTACCATCGGCAAATGACGTTACCATAGCAGGGTTTTGATTCCATTTCCTGGCAAAACCTTCCTGTGTGGTTGGGTTGCGATATGGGTCTTGCAGTCCTTTAATGTTTCCACACATCACGGGCTTTACACCAAGCCCTTTTACAAACCGATATAAATTCATTTCAACACCGGGCTGATCGCCATCGGCATTCGTGATGATTACCCCAGCCCGATCGGCATATACCTTAAGTATTGGTCCCACAGTGGAGTCCAACTCAGCGTTCATGAGCACAATGTGTTTTTTGTTTTTAATAGCCTCGTATGCAATGCGCGAACTGAATTCAACGGCACCGGTAACTTCTATTATCACATCAATTTGGTCAGCTTGACAAAGCAGCATAGGATTGTCAACAATGGAATACTTGCCAAGCGCTATCCTCGTCTCTAATAATACCAGATCACTCACAACCTTGAAATCAAGAATACCTGCTTCTGTGTAAGCCTTCTTTGCTCCTTCAATATTTCGATTATATACGGCAACAACCTCCATACCTGGAACAGCGTTTGTAATTTGCAGTAAGATTCCCCGCCCCATAAATCCGGCACCCACAAGGGCTACCTTAATTGGATTATTATCTTCTTGTCGCCTGACCAGTGCTGTGTCAATGATCATCATACTTAGTTTTGCTCAACGCTTATGGGGCTGTTACGATTAAAGGCTGGATGCATTTTATCTTTAACGGAAACAATGGTAGGTGCCAAAGGCCATTTAATATGAAAGGCCGGATCATCGTAGCGAATTCCGGCTTCAGCAGCTGGTGTATAGTATTCGGTAACCATATAATGAATGGAAGTATGATCTTCCAGCGTAATGAAGCCATGAGCAAATCCATCAGGAACATAAAGCATGCGGGAATTTTCATCTGTTAAGGTTACACCAATCCATTGCATAAACGTATCTGATTCAGGTCTTAGATCAACAATCACATCATAGATGGAACCGGCAGTACACCGAACGGTTTTAGTTTCCGCAAAGGGGGCTATCTGATAATGCATGCCACGCAGCGTGCCGGTTTTTTCATTGTAGGACATATTCGTTTGTACGATTTCAGAATTTAACCCGTGTTCTTCAAATTCTTTTTTGCACCAGGTTCTTCCAAAAAAACCTCTTTCATCTTCGGCTTTTTTAACATCGATGATGAAGGCTCCTTTTAATTTGGTTTCGTAAAAAATCATAATGCCATCAGTTTTGCCTGGCCTTCAAAACTCCATCGAAGATCATCCGTTAATTGCTCCTGACCTTGCAACGTTGTAAGCGCTTTAAGTCGGATAAGGTTTGAATCTCTAAATCCAGTATCCTTAAAGTTCATGGATGTTAATCCATCCCTTAAATTTTTTATCGTTGAAACAAGATTGCGCTGTGGCTGATGATGGGGGGCCATTATTTTAAAAAGACTAAAGTCCACTTCATACGATCGCTTATCGCTTACGTTAGATGGCGCAATGGAAATTGTAACATCAGGAATAACGGAGGCAACTGCTTCAGCAAGTTGCTTTACTTGGAAATTCCATGCTTCACTGCCCACATTAATAGCCAGAAACATTCCCGGAGAAGTTGACCGGCCTATTGCCCACTCAATAGCTAATGCCATATCGCTAACATCGATGAGTGGTCTCCAGGGTGTTCCATCACTGAGTATTGATATTTGATGTGACGATAAGGCACAGGCAACAAAGTCGTTGAGTACAAGGTCAAGCCTGAGCCGTGTACTCATGCCACAGGCAGTGCTAAAACGAAGACACGTAATGGCGAAGTCATCGGTTGCCAGTAATCGCAGATCTCTTTCAGCATATACTTTTGATCGGGCATATGCAGTGAGCGGATTTACATTCGATGATTCATTAGCCTTACCTTTCGTAGCGCCATACACACTACAACTTGAGGCAAATACAAATGACTTTACACCAAGTGCACTGGCTCTTCTTGCTATATTGATGCATGCGGTATAATTGATTTCCATCGTAACTTTTTCAAAACACTTGCCCATTGGGTCGTTTGAAATAGCGGCCAGGTTCACAACCGCATCTACATCTTTGAGAATCTCATCGGGAAAATCCCGAACGTCTCCAAAGTATTGATGATTAAGTTCGCATTCAGGCAAATATGCTGTATGGGTAAGACAACTTGCAAAGAAGCCTGTGTCGAAACCTGCAATTTCTGCTGAAGGATATACTTTTCTAAGATGCTGTATAACAACAGAACCAACGTATCCCATATTTCCCAAGATCAATATTTTCATAAACCCAATTGATTATACGTTGTTACTCGTTCATGTTTTGACTACCAGTATTTCCAGGGAACTGTTCCCGACTTCCAGATGTCTTCCAAAAAATGCTTGTCACGTAATGTATCCATCGATTGCCAAAAGCCGCGGTGCTTATAGGCAGCCAGTCCACCGGTCATAGCAAGATTCTCCATTGGTTCCCGCTCCCATGATGTGAAGTCATCATCGATCGTATCTAAAACGGAAGGTTCACAAACAAAATAGCCCCCGTTGATCCAGGGTGTATCTTTCGTTAAAGCTTTCTCCTTAAAATTTTTGATCAGCACTTCCTCATCGCCTAACGTGAATGCGCCAAACCGACCGGGGGGTTGTACCGCAGTGAGTGTTACTTTCGCGCCATTTTTACGATGAAATTCAATGAGTTTCGTAATGTCTACATCGGAAACACCATCACCATAGGTGAGACAAAATGTTTCATCCCCAATATATTCTTTCACGCGTTTTAGGCGGCCACCCGTCATGGTATCTTCTCCCGTATCAATCAAGGTTACCTTCCATGGTTCTGTGTGATTGGTGAGAAACTTCACTTTATTTTTTCGGATGTCGAACGTTACATCGCTACGATGTAAAATATAGTTTAAAAAAAATTCTTTGATAACGTACGATTTATATCCACAGCAAATGATGAAATCATTAATGCCAAAATGAGAATATATTTTCATGATATGCCAAAGGATGGGTTTGTTGCCAATTTCCACCATGGGTTTGGGTCTTACTCCACTCTCTTCGCTTATTCTGGTTCCATGTCCGCCAGCAAAAATCACCGCCTTCATACATTCCTCTGGTAATTGAATTTTACAACTGAAATGCGCAACACGCATGTCACATTTGTCTCAGTAAAGGACCGTATTTGGTGAGGCGCATTCAATGATACACATCATGATAAACCTCTGATTGTAATCGCGAAATGCCTGGCGCGCTGTAAAGGTAATTTTAGCAAGTGCCGTTTATAGCCAGAATTTGAGCAAAGGAGAGTTGACAACAAGTCTTTTGATTTTACCACCCAGCATGAAGGGAAATATAATTCCATAGTACCGTACCAGCATACTTGAAAATGAGGTAAAGGCAAGCGTAAACTTTGAGGGGAACGTCATCCGGGAATAGACTTTAGAGCGATACATGATTTCTGAAAACGCATCGCACGCCATTTTTAGATGCGGAAAATTTGCCGCAAATCCAGAATCACCTATATGGGCTGCGTACTCTCTGAAATTTCTGGAAGTGCCTCCAAGATTTTTATGGTAGCCAATAAAATCGAGATGCTTAACCGTTCCAAGAAAAGCCAGGTTGGCAATAAAATGATAATCGTTTCCGATGACTTTCCGTAAACGGATGCCCTGAGTAAGTTCTCTTCTCATTAAACCGTGTATCATTCCACCATACACTACTTTTGAATAATACCCTAACACGCGAAGGCTCGATGACTTTTGCTCGAAAGTAAATCCCTTTTCACTCAAGTTATGCTTCTCATCCAACCAGTATTTTATTTCTCCAGACACCAGCGAATACTCTGGGTTATATTCCATAAAATCAACGTATCGCAACAGCGCGTTATCTTCTAGAATATCATCATCCGATACCCACATAAAATATTTGCCCGTTGCCTTTCGCAACACAAACTCAAAGTTGGCAATCATACCAATATTTTTTCTCTGGCGGTAACATTTGGCCTCCGGATGGAGGATGCTTATTTCCTGCAAAACTTCTTTGGTATTATCTGTTGAACAGTTATCGGAAATAATTACTTCGAGGTTGGGGTATTGCTGACGCCACACGGATTCAAGCGTTCGGCAAATTCCCCTGTTTCTGTTGTAGGTTGGAATACCGATGCTCACTAAAGGATATTTAATCCGTGTTTTCATAAAATATTATCCCTGCATTCGAAATGCAAATCATTATTAGATTGAATTATTATACCTGATGCATCTCCTCTTCATATTGTTTACAAATTTCTTTAATGCCATCTTCAAGGTCTATTTTTGCAACCCAGCCAAGCTTGTTGATTTTAGTGGTATCCAGAAGTTTGCGTGGCGTGCCATCCGGTTGTTCAGGGTTGAAATGAAGAGTCCCTTCATAGCCAATGCATTTCCTGATAAGCATGGCAAGCTCTTTAATGCTTAAATCGGTTCCCGTTCCTATATTGATAATTTCTCTATTGTTATACGTTTCCATTAAGAAGTAACAAGCGTCTGCCAAATCATCTACGTGCAAGAACTCCCTTTTGGGTCTACCGCTTCCCCAGATCTCAACCGATGGGGAGTTCTGCACCTTTGCTGTATGAAACTTGCTTATCAGCGCAGGCAATACGTGTGCATTTAACAGATCATAATTATCATTTGGCCCGTATAAATTGGTTGGCATAAGACAGATGAAGTTGCATCCATATTGCTGACGATATGCCTGGCACATTTTTATTCCTGCTATTTTAGCAATGGCATACGGTTCATTGGTTGATTCCAGGGGTCCCGTCAGTAAAGCCTCTTCACGCATAGGTTGCGGAGCCATTTTTGGATAAATACACGATGAACCCAGAAAGAGTAATTTCTTTACCCCACACCGGAAGGACTCGTGAATTATATTTGATTGAATGGCTATATTATCATAAATGAAATCTGCCCGATACGTGTTATTGGCATGGATACCGCCCACTTTTGCAGCGGCCAGAAATACATAGTCGGGTCGTTGTTCTTCAAAGAATATTTTCACCGCATGTTGCTGACGAAGATCCAACTCAGCAGAAGTTCGCAAAACAAAATTATGAAAACCCTGTTGCTGAAGCCTTCTCAGAATTGCAGAGCCTACCATTCCTAAATGACCGGCTATGAATATTTTAGAACCTTTCTCCATTACTCATCATTTTTATAAATTTCAACTCCGTTCGACATCAATATTCTATCCCGGTCGAATAAACGTAGATCAGAAGTCATCATATCGGAGACAATATCGCGAATGGTATTTACGGGTTCCCAATCCAATTTAATTTGTGCTTTGGATGCATCGCCAATTAAAAGCTCCACTTCAGTAGGCCTGAAATATTGTGGATCTACAGCAACTACTATTGTTCCGGGAAGAATTAAGTAATCCGGGTTTGAAGACTTGATCACTTTGCCAACCTCA
>CAZOYJ010000121.1:7901-10749 GCA_964583905.1 uncultured Roseivirgaceae bacterium | reverse complement strand
TTGAGGGAGGGGATTTCAAATTTATTTTAGATGCAGAAGAGTCTGAAATATATTTTCTGAAGGTCATTCCTCTTGCGATGAACTCTGATAGCGAGTATTTATTACATGAAGAACGGTCCAGGTTTGAATTTTTTATTAAGCCGGGAGATAGTATTTATTTTTCATCGGACTTTTTGAAATTCAACGAAAGCTTTATTGTAAAAGGAGATAACACAAAAGAGAATAACTATCTGTTCGAAAAGAATAGGCTTTTTCTTGAATCTATAAGAGGAAAGTTATTTGAAAGATCAGGGGGTGATATGGAGACTGCACTTATGGGTTTGGAAAAGGAACAGTACTTTTATAAAAAAGACAGCTTGTTCAATGCTTTTAGAAACAAATTTGAAGCCCTGAAAGCTGGCAACTCATTAGATCCTGAATTTATAAAATTGGAAGAGGCATATCTAAAATACCATCCGATTTATTTTGATCAAATATACATTTTCAGGTATGCCTATATAAACGGTCTAATTGATCAAACTACGGGAAAGTATAATAAGGATGATATAGACTTCCCGGAAGACAAAGTCAAAGCAGATCTGGCAAACGTTGATTTAAACAGAAGTGAATTGCTTTACTCCAGATCATATAAAAATTTGATTCGAAATATTATAATAGATACTGGTGAGGAAATCATAAAGAAAGATAATAACCTGAAAACTGATCAAGCCAGGATGATTGCAATTGATCAATTGATATCAAGTCAAAAGGTCAAGGACCTCCATAAATACTTTTTAATAAAGAAAAATTTGGGATACAGAGGTCCTGTTTATGCTAAAACTATTTATGAAAAATTTATGAATGAGCAGCAAAGCCCCCACCTCGCTGCAAAGTTGCAAGATATTCACGATACGTGGAATACAATTTCCCCGGGAACAGAAGTCCCGGATTTTTCATTTGTTGATATAGAAGGGAATTCAGTTAAGCTGAGCGAGCTACGCGGCAATCTCGTTTATATTGATATCTGGGCTACCTGGTGTACGTTCTGTATAGAAGAGCATCCTCATTTGGACAAGCTAAAAGAAGAATATAAAAACAAGCCTATTTCCTTTCTTACCCTATCGGTAGATTTTAAAAGAGAGCCTTGGGAGAAAATGGTAAAATCAAAAAAAATGGAAGGCTTGCAGTGGTATGCTCCAGATTCTTTCAATTCAGATATTATCCGGTTCTTTATGGTGAATGGTATCCCCAGATATCTGCTGCTAGATCGTGAAGGGAAAATCATAGATCCTTCTGCGGAGGCACCGTCAGAAAATATCAGGGCCATGCTTGATCAGCATTTATAAATTTCAGAGTTATCAAACGATTTATCGGTCTTTATGAGGTTGGCCTTACCGTTTCTTTTAACCTCTAATGTTGCACTATTTAGTTGAACTTTGAATTAGTCGAAGCGGGGTCTTTTAAAAGTGACATCGCATGATTTATGTTATTATTTTATGGAAGACCCCGTTAAGATAGTAGGATTGTGGAGGGAAATGGTTAAAACCATAGTATCTGCGGAGACCCAACTTACCGTAACACTAGAACTCTTTCTTGATGTGAAAGAAAAAACCTCTTCGTCCTTCGGAATTAAAGGTATACTCAAAGCGCAGCACAACATCGTACGAGCTTACGATATCCAACCCAAAGCCTGTTCCGGCAATCAGCGTATTCGATAGTATCGTGTTGATGGGCGGAACACTTCGTTCATAGGCCGGGTAGTTGCGTACATACCCGAAGTCGCCATACGTTTTCAAAAAAATGGAGAGCGGAATGTATTTGAATTCCTTAAACCGGGTACCGTTCAGGCTATAGGTACGTGAGAAGATTTTTTTCTTCAGCGTTGTTTTGTTCAGCATGTACCAGGGCCCCTCAATCACATTTACTTCATAGCCGCGCACAAAAATTTTATTGTAGCCCATTACACCATAATTGTAGTAGGGGATTTCTGTTTTGTTACTCCAGAAGGCGAACGAAAAGTTCGACAGGTAAAATCCTTTTTTAAGATCCAGGTAATGGGCATAGCTGGTCCAGGCATCCAGTTTCTCCAGATCGTTGGTAAAGGCAAATCCTACTTTTTGCAAATGGAATAAGAAATGGTGTCCGGTAAGGGGATAGGCCACCACATCACGGTGGTCGGAAATAAATTCATAACTGAAAATGTCATACCGTTGCTTTAGCTTTTCCGGACCGAGGTAATTCGGGTTAGCCCGTTGGAGGGAATCGGTAATGTTGGTTAGCCTGAAATTGTACCCGAACCGGTGGTGCTTGTAAAACGAATTCCGGTACGTATAGGTAAGTCCCAACCCGCGGGTATCGCGCAACACGTTGTCGGTTTCGAGAAATACAAGCTTATGATCTTCTGTCCGGTACGGCAGGTTTTTCGCTTCAATGTAATCGGCCTGAAAAATCAAACCTTGTTTTTGCCGGGAGTCGAAGTACGGAATCCGGTAGAGCAGTTCGTATCGCTTGACGTATCCAAATTGAGCCGTGAAGGTAAGCGTTTCATTCCTGCCCCGCATGTTGTATTGATACAACTTCAAACCGTAATTCACGCGCTTAAAATCATGGTTGTAGTTCTCCCACCACTCGTTAAAATTCCGGTCGGATAATTGAAATATGGGAACCGGAAACGTAAACCAGCGCTCGTCTACTTCAACCAGTAAATCGGCTTTGCCGGGCTCCAGTTCAAGTGCCCGCATTTCAACCGAGTTGAATAAATGAAGGTTGAAAATTTTTCGTTCATCTTTTTCAAGCACCTTTGGAAACTCGGTACTAAAAATGGAATCGCCCGGTTTTAAGGTTAACTCGCGAAGGATGATTTTTTCAC
>CAZOYJ010000121.1:0-7891 GCA_964583905.1 uncultured Roseivirgaceae bacterium | reverse complement strand
CTTTTTATTTCCTAAAATAAAAATTCGATTGATCTTCAGGTAATAGCCGGAAGAATCGGACAGGGCAACAGCTTTGCTTCTAAGTTGTTTTTTTACAGAGTCATTGGCGATTTGATTCTGTACCGTTGGCCGTGCCGTTACCGAAACAGAAAATGCCAGCCCCATGAAAAAAGCCAGCCAAAATCGTTGATACTGTAAACACCCGGTCAATGGTTTAGTTATTTGCTGCGGGTTGCTGCGGTTCGGTTTTTTTGAACGACCGCACCAACACAATAATTCCAACAATCACCAACGGTATGCTGTAGAGCTGCCCGAAGTTAATGCCATAGTTTTGAATGAAATCTATTTCGGTATCCACCTGAACTTCTTTCAGGTACTCGTATAGAAACCGTAACGTCCAGAGCACAATCATAAACACACCAAAGATTCTTCCCGTGGCAATTTCTTGTTTCTTTCGGTACCACATCCAGAACAGTACAGCAAACAGGATAACGCACGATATGGATTCATAAAGTTGAGCCGGGTGGCGTGGTACGGCAAAGCCGTCAATGATGGCAGCATACCTTCCGATTTCGTCTTGAACAAGTTTATAGGGAAGGGGTGAGTTAAGGGAAATGTGTTCGCGAACGCGACTGCTGTAAATGAGTCGATCGTGAATCCGGGTATTGATATACCGGTGTAATTCCTGAGGATCTTGTTGATCGAGTGAAAACTCAACCAGTATTTTTAACGGAGGAAACGGATAATCATGAATCAAGGTGTCTTTCGTAACGTAGCTTACGTGATCGATGATCGCATCATACTCCAGTGCTTCGGTTGTCGCCCTGGTAAACACAACACCCGATGCGGTATAGGTTTGCTTACCGATGATTTCAGCGTTATAAAAATTACCCAACCGGATCAGCGCACCGGTAAGGGCAACGAGTATTACAATCCGGTCGAGTGTCTGAAGGTAGGATTGTCCCGGCTTCTTTTTACGGGCGTATAACCAGAGGGCGAATAAAATTCCAACGGCAGCGCCATGACTGGCCAACCCGCCTTCCCAGATTTTAAAGATGTCGATTGGATTGGAGAAGTACCGTTCAGGTTCGTAAAAGATCACGTGCCCAAGCCGTGCGCCAATTATGGTGGCCAACACCATATAAATCGTAAGCGTGTCTACATCTTTCTCAGGCTTACCTTCTTTTTTAAACATATAGTAAAGCAGTTGCTGGCTCAGTAAAAAACCAAGGGCGAAGAGTAACCCGTACCAACGCAACGTGATGGGGCCGATTGTAAAGATTTCCGGACTGGCATTCCAAATGATGTAACTAAGCATATTCATGGTCGCAAATATAAATTATTAGCAATGAGTTAAGGGTTCAAATAAAAAGTTTTAAGCTATTTAACTGCGCATATTAATGCATCGTATCCAAAGCGTCAAGTTCTTCTTTGAAGCCTGACGAAAGAAGGGGGAATCGACACCAGGTGCGCGGGTCAACGTTGAGTTCATCGAGGTGGAAGGAAGGGGCCAGGCGCTCACGTTTCCATTGATTGGCGGCCCATAGCTTGTAGAATTTCCGGATGTGGCTTTTCAGTTGGTCGGTATCGGTAAACTGTGGCTTCATTCTCTGATAGGTTTCCACCGGGGATTGTCGCTGTAAAATAGCATGCCGCTCAATTTCAGCCAGCACGGTGTAAGGCATCAGGTCATCTTCATCGGTTTGATGTTTGTCGGATGGCCTTAATTCGGCTGTTGGTTTTAATTGATTGATGGATTTCAAACCGGTATACCCCAGCTCTGTTTCAGCCCAGCGCAACCATTCGAGGATAGTTGTTTTGTTGATGCCCGATATGGGCGCCAGGCTTCCGCTGGTATCGCCATCCATGGTGGCATAGCCCACAGCGCCCTCGCTGCGGTTGGAGGTAGTAAGCAAAATGGCGTGATGAATATTGGCCAGCATCCAGATGATGGGTGAACGTGCCCGGGCCTGGATATTTTGAAGGGTAATGTCATCGGTTTGCCAATCCAGGTTTCGCTTTAGTGCCTTTTCAATTTTAGATGAATACGTATCAATTTCATCCTGCACACTCCAGTGGTGAAAAGTTGCACCAATCGATCCGGCTAACTGTTGGGCGGCCTGAAATGTTTTTTCAGATGAATTTTCAGTAGCCTGGTAAGCACAGGTTAACAGTCGTTGAACAGCTTGTTGCTGTGTGTTAACCGTTGATTCCAGATTTAGTTGTTTACAAAATTCATCCCAGCCTAACTCAGCGGAAGCCCGCCTCACCATTTCCGCAACCATTACCGCACAGGTGGCAGAGTCGGCACCTCCGCTTAACGAAAGGGCATATCCCTTCGCCTTGCTTTTTCGCAGGTAATCAAACAAACCAAGAGCAATTGCTTTGGTAAGTTCTTCATGTCTCTCTTTGTTATCCTTTAACGGCAATACTTCGCTGTTTTCGGGTTGATCAAAATCAACCGTACAACGGATCACATTAAAGGGTTTGAACGATAACCGCGTATTTTGGGCCAGTAACTTTCCGTGCTGGGCAATCAGTATATCCCCATCGTAAATCATCCTGCCGGCTTCATTGCCCAGTACGTTTGTGAACAGGTAAACGCAGGAGAATTTAAGTGAACCATCAATAGCCACTTCTTTTTCACGATTCGGGCTTTTTCCCATAGCGAAATGACTGGCACTTGGGTTTAAGATCAGGTGAACACCGCGTTTTTTAAATTGGTACCCCGGCCGGTTCTGTTTGCTCCAGCCGTCTTCACAAATCTCAATCCCGAAACGGATGCCGTTAACTTCATAAATCAGGTCGCCTGCTTCTACCCGTTCGTTGCCGATAGTAAGCTGAATGATTTCTCCCGGCTTCCAGGGTGTAAACCACCGGGGTTCATAGTGTACTCCTTCTTTGGGAAGATTTTGTTTAAAGGTTATTCCGAGAATTTTATTATTACTGATTACACACGATCCGTTATACGTAATTCCGTTTATGCGAAAGGGCAGTCCTAAGTTTACGGTAATTCCGGATGTGTGTTCCTTAAGTTGAATCAGGATTTCCAATGCTTTTTCAGAGAGCCATTCGCTGAGAAACGTATCTTCGCATCCATAGCCGGTAATGCATAATTCGGGAAGGCACAAAATTTTCGCGCCTTGTTTTTTGGCTTCCGTAATCGCACCAATAATATTGGTGGAGTTGTTGGCCCAGTCGAATGGCGTTTGATTGAGTGTAGCTCCGGCTAGTGTAAGTCTTCCCACAAATAATCCGTTAAAAATTTATTTCGCTAAAGCGGTATTTTCATTTTTTCAAAGGCTTTGTAAGCTGCGTCTTGCTCAGCTTTTTTCTTGTTGCTGCCATAGCCTGTACCGACTACTTCGTTGCTCACGAAAACCTGGGCAGTAAATTCTTTATGCACCCTGCCTTTTTGAACACTGGTTATCTCAAAGCGCACCTCTTTGCCTTCACGCTGACCCCATTCAATGAGGCGGCTTTTAAAATTGGTTTGTGTAGTGGCCAATTCTTCCAGGTTGTAGTTGGGCACAATAAGCTTGTTAATAACAAAACGCTTGGTACGCGAATAACCTTTGTCGAGGTAGATAGCGCCCACAATCGCTTCGAGTGTATTACCCAGGATTACCTGCTGGAGTTGGGTGTTTTTCTGATCGAACTGAACGATGTTGGCAATGCCGATTTTCCGCGCCAGCAGATTGAGCGATTCACGGTTTACAATTCTTGAACGCATCTCGGTAAGAAAGCCCTCACTTTTGAAGGGAAATTTCTTGAACAGGTAATCCGCCACCGCGGCCCCCAGTACCGCATCACCTAAATATTCAAGGCGCTCATTATTGTCTTTGTAGCCGTTACCGTTTTCTTTGGTGATGGAGCTGTGCCGGGTAGCGAGCCGGTAGAGTTCAAGGTTTACCGGGGTGAAGCCGGCAATGGTTTCAATAGCAGTAATCAGCTTTTTGTCGTCAGGTGATTTTTTACCGGAGATTTTAAGTAATTGCCACACGTTATAAGGCACTAAATTTAAATCCCAAGGTAATCAAAGGGATTTGAAATTACAGCCCAATACATGCCGACTTAATGTTTCCGGAAGATAATGGAGGCATTATGCCCGCCAAACCCAAACGTATTGCTGAGGGCAACTTTTACGTTTCGCTCCTGGGCTTTATTGAACGTCAGGTTGAGTTTTGGATCAAGCTCTTCATCCGGAGTGCTGTGATTGATGGTGGGCGGAACTACGCCTTCGTTAATGGCCATCAGGCAGGCAATGGCTTCAATGGCACCGGCCGCGCCCAGTAAATGCCCGGTCATGGATTTGGTAGAACTGATGTTCATGTTGTATGCATGATCACCAAATACTTTTTGAATGGCCCGGATCTCGCCAATGTCACCCAGGGGCGTAGAAGTTCCGTGCGTATTTACATAGTCTACTTCTTCCGGTTTAATACCGGCATCTTCCAGGGCATTCTCCATCACCCGGGTTATCCCGGCTCCATCCGGATGGGGCGCGGTAATGTGATAGGCATCAGCCGACATGCCGCCACCGATTACTTCGGCATAGATTTTTGCTCCACGTTTTTTAGCGTGTTCGTATTCCTCCAGAACCAATGCTCCGGCACCTTCGCCCAATACAAATCCATCGCGGGTTTTATCGTACGGCCGCGAAGCAGTTTCCGGGGAGTCGTTGCGTTCCGACAACGCCTTCATGGCATTGAATCCGCCAACGCCTGCCTCGCAGACGGCTGCTTCAGAACCACCGGAAATAATGATGTCGGCCTTCCCTAAGCGGAGGTATGTGAGGGCATCGTAAATGGCGTTGGTGGACGAAGCACAAGCCGAAACGGTAACAAAGTTCGGCCCGCGAAAACCGTATTTGATCGAGATGTGACCTGCGCTGAGGTCGGGAATCATTTTAGGAATGAAGAAGGGATTGAAGCGTGGGGTGCCATCTCCCCGTGCAAAGGATTTTACTTCCTCCTGAAAAGTAAGTAACCCTCCGATGCCGGAGCCCCAGATCACACCAACGCGATCGGGGTTTAGTTCAGACAACGGAAGGTTTGAATCTTTAATGGCCTCATCTGCCACTACCATGGCGTACTGCGCAAAGGGGTCCATCTTGCGGGCCTCCTTGCGATCCATGAAGTTGCCGATTTCGAAGTTTTTTACTTCGCAGGCAAACCTGGTTTTAAACGCGGTAGCATCAAATCGGGTAATCGGAGCAGCTCCACTGGTTCCGGCCTTAAGCCCATCCCAGTATTGGCGGAGTGTGTTTCCGATTGGCGTGAGTGCACCTAGCCCTGTGACTACTACACGTTTTAAAGTCATAATAAGTAGTGTATAATGAGATAAAAAAGAAGGTCAAATTACTTCTTAACGTTTTGTTCCAGATAAGAGATAGCCTGGCCAACGGTAGAAATATTTTCGGCCTGATCGTCAGGAATTGAAATGTTGAATTCCTTTTCGAACTCCATGATCAATTCCACGGTGTCGAGCGAGTCAGCGCCTAGGTCGTTAGTAAAGCTTGCTTCAGGAGTAACTTCAGATTCTTCTACACCGAGTTTATCGATGATAATCTGTTTTACTTTTTGTGCGATTTCAGACATGTTTTTACAGTTTTAGGATTTAAAAATCAGTGCAAAGAAAGATATTTACTGCAATATTGTCAAACTTTTTTAATCTTGTCAGGTTCGGCCGAAATCCTGCTTAATTGCATCAAAAATGAAGAAAAACAGGCTGGTTATTGACTACGATTACGACTTCGAATTAACCGGTATAATTTCACCATTAAAGGGGTATAAGCTGGCCTGGGAAATTAACCGCAGACTAAACATTAACCTGGTGCGCCAGCCCGACCTGGCAGTGGGCTTCAAAAATAAGGAAGAAAAATATTTTTCTTTTTATGCCTATGAAACCCTTCTCAATCGATTGAAACTGTTTAAAAACAAACCTGTTGATTACGAGACCGGAAAGTATTTCCTGGTGCCTGAATTTCCTCGTTATGATTTCATATTTTTGACGGCTTCTGACAAGGAAGATTTTAACAATATGGTGATACAATCACTAAAAGAGATTTCTTCTGTTGAATTACTGGCCCCGATTCCAACGGCCACGCTAAAATCAAAAGTCAATTTTATTTTCTGATATTAAATCAAACCGAATGCTATGCCTGAAATGATCTCGTATAATAAAACGAAAATTGTCGCCACCATCGGACCGGCCTCCAACTCCATGGAAATGCTCCGTGCGTTGGTGAAGGAAGGCGTTGATGTATTTCGACTCAACTTCTCGCATGGCTCACACCAGGACCATCAAAGGGTTATTGATTCGGTACGGGAAATCAATACCGAGATGGGCACAACCGTTGCCTTGTTGCTCGACTTACAAGGACCCAAAATCAGAGTTCAGGAAGTACAACCCGATGTGATATTGGTGCGCGGACAGGAATTTATTATCACCACACGCCAACTGCTGGGCAACCAGGAAATAGCCAGTACCTCCTACCAGGATTTACCTAAGGATGTAAAACAGGGCGACACCATCCTGATTGATGATGGTAAAATTGAATTGCAGGTTGTTGAAGTAAGAGATGTTGACGTGGTAACCGAAGTGGTGTATGGCGGACCGCTCAAATCCCGCAAGGGTATAAACATGCCAAATACCCGGGTTTCGGCACCTTCGCTTACGACAAAAGATATGGAAGACCTACTGTTTGGATTAAAGAATGAAGTTGACTGGGTGGCTTTATCGTTTGTACGGAAAGCTCAGGATATTAAAATTTTGAGAAAAATAATTGAAGAACATAACGCTGCGACACGAATCGTAGCCAAAATTGAAAAGCCTGAAGCGTTAGTCAATATTGATGACATTATTGCCTACACGGATGCTGTGATGGTTGCGCGGGGCGACCTTGGCGTTGAGATCTGGGCTGAAGAAGTACCGATGGTTCAGAAAATGCTCATTGAGAAATGCAACGTTGCCGCCAAACCGGTCATTGTAGCCACACAAATGATGGAGAGCATGATTGAAAACCCCCGGCCTACACGGGCTGAAACCAATGATGTTGCCAATGCGGTGATGGATGGGGCAGATGCTTTAATGTTGTCGGCTGAAACTGCGGCCGGAAAATACCCCATCGAAGTAATTCGCAGTATGGTGCGCACCATTTCTTCGGTGGAAAAAAACGAACACATGTATTTTCAATTTCAGGATGTTGACCCGAAGTCGCCCATTTTTATAAACGACAGCTTGGTGTTGGCAGCCTGCAAGCTGGCCAAAGATGTGGGTGCAAAGGCCATCGTAGGGATGACTGCGTCAGGGTATACTGCCCTGAAGGCGGCCTCACACCGACCGAATACAAATATTTTCGTGTTTACCAGCAATAAATCATTGATCAATAAAATTAACCTTGTGTGGGGAGCCCGTGCCTATTATTACAGTAAGATAAACTCAACGGACGAAACCATTGCCGATGTTGAAGCCTTGCTTAAGCAAGAGGGACACGTTAAGAGCGGAGATATTTTTATAACTCTGGCCAGTATGCCCATTCAGGAACGCCTCCGAACCAATGCCTTGAAAATTAATGTGGTGAAGTAGGGTTTGTAGGTTCTGGTAAATCTGCCTATGGACCATCAATATTTTAAATTCACACTCAGCACCGGCACCGGACTGTGATAGGCTACGCTTTCGGTAAACCCTAACGTATAGGAAGGTTGCCGGTAGCGGGTACGTGTACCTAACGCAACAATGCCATGCGGGTTATCTTTCAGATAATTGGCAATGCCGGTATGCACATCAAAATCGGTGTAGAGCGTGCGCTTGAATTTTCCTTTCGGAAACTTTTTCTCAAAGGCATCCATTTGCGCGTTGATCGTGCGTGTATTTTTGAACGATATGG
>CAZOYJ010000120.1:0-10804 GCA_964583905.1 uncultured Roseivirgaceae bacterium | reverse complement strand
GCTGAAGAAATCGTGCGTGAAAGTTTGAATATTGCGGCCGATATCTGCATCTATACCAACCACAATCTGGTGATTGAGAAATTGTGAAGAAGCATCACCGCCATCAGCCTTGCACGTTCATTACTTTCGCTATTACCCTGAGGATTACTGCGCACGATTCCCTGATTTGTTCTTCGGTAATGGTAAGCGGTGGCGCAATCCGAAAACTGTTGGGGTGCGACAGGAACCAATAGCAAATTACACCTTCTTCCTTGGCGGCTTGTACAATCCGGTTTACACGCTCTGCTGAATCAAAATCGACCGCGAACATCAACCCGATTCGCCTGATTTCTTTGATGGAGGGATGCTGAAGCAAGTCTTCAAAAAGTGTACCCTTTGCTTCTACCTGTTCGAGTAGATTTTCTTTTTCAATAACTTCCAAGGTAGCCAGTGCAGAAGCACAACACACCGGGTTGCCCCCAAAGGTAGTGATGTGACCGAGGGGCGGATCAACGGTGAACGACTCCATAATTTTCTTATCCGCAACAAAAGCACCGATGGGTAGGCCTCCCCCGAACGCTTTAGCAAGGGTGAGAATATCCGGAACGATACCGAAGTGTTCAAAGGCAAACATTTTCCCTGTTCGGCCCATGCCGCATTGTATTTCATCCAGAATCAGCAGGGCACCTGTTTCATCACACCTTTTTCGTACTTGCTTCATGTATTCCTGGGCCGGAATCCGCACCCCTGCATCGCCCTGGATGGTTTCCATGATGACACACGCGGTGCGGGATGTGATCTGCTTCAGGTCATCCGGATCATTAAACTTAATAAACCTTACATCGGGCAATAAGGGCCTGAAAGCCGATTTCTTGATTTCATTACCGGAAACGCTTAACGAACCGTGTGTGCTGCCATGATAGGACTTTTTGCAGGAGATGATTTCAGTTCTTCCGGTGAAGCGTTTCGACAGCTTTAAAGCACCCTCATTCGCCTCGGTACCGGAATTAACAAAGTAGCAGCAATTCAGGGATGGCGGCAGCAGTGAGGTTAGTTTTTTTGCGAGGTTATTGGAGGCCGACTGAATGTATTCGCCAAACACCATAATGTGCAAGTGCTTGTCGAGTTGGTTTTTAATGGCTTGAATAACGTGGGGATGCCGGTGTCCGATATTACTGACCGAAATACCCGAAATCAGGTCGATATAGCGTTTTCCATCGGGAGAATACAGGTAAATGCCTTCAGCTTTTTCAATGGAAATCAGATAGGGGTGAGGCGTTGTTTGGGCCAGGTTGTTCAGAAAGATGTCTTCACTGAAGTTCATGCCCAAAACTATGCATCGGCACCTCAACAAAAAAGCCCCGCGTGGGGCTTCTTTGCATATGAAAAAAGAGCTAGTTGGTTTACAAATTTAAGAGCATGGAGAAGAGAATCCCGATTCCGATAATAACCATAAGGGAAACTGCTCTTCTCATGCGGTGGACTATCCTGCTTTCTACACCGATATACCTCAACGATATTTCCATGACCCTGTAGAACTTATACCAAAGATCGTAATGGGCAGGATTATCAACCATTAAAATTCCGGTTAAATCATACATCTGCTTATGAATTTCATTTTAAGCAATCTATCAGGACGATTGATGTTCCTTCATAAATGTTTCGATCTCAGCTTGAAGGGTGGTTGGTGCATGGTCCGATAAATTCCGACTGGCGATAAATTTAAATAAGGCATTGACGAGGCGAGGTTCGAAGCCCAATCGTTTGGCATATAGGCTAGCTACTTCCAACTCAACCTCTTCAACCAGGTTGTCAAGATAGATCAGGTAAACCAGGTGGTATACGGATTCCATTTTTTGTTGTGGTTCTGTAAACGAAAGTTGCGACACATGCATATTACTTACTACCAGGTCTTCTTTGCTCAGGTTGAGTTGGAAACCCCATTTCAGCAAGCAGCGGATGTACCGGCTTTCAATGTTTTCCTGCTCGAGGAAAAAGGCAAGAATATTAAAGAAGCTCTTTTTGAGTGCGGTATATTGTTCATGAGTGGGTGTGTGCGGCATGAAAGGGTTATTAGATTTTCTTAAAAGTGGGGATTTTTCAGCGAACAGAAAAACCGCTACCGGCAATACCTGCGCTGAAGGTCGTTGGCGTTAACCGCGCCCAATGTTTTTGCCAGGACGAGATCGCGGCATGCGCCTGATCGGTTGTTCTGATTGATTTTTGCCTCGGCACGATAAACATAACAAACCGGGTTTTGCGGTCGGAGAAATACTCCCCAATTACAGTCGGTTTGGGCTTCGTAGTAATTTTTCAGTTTTAAATTAATGCGGGCCCGCGCCTCAAAAATTTCATAATAAATCTGTGGAGCATCCAAAGGGTCCATCACAATTTCAAAGGCTGATCCGTAAATCCGCGTGAGGTTTTCTTTAAAAATTTTTTTACCCAGTGTAAAGTAAAACAAAGCCTGTTCGTCATCCTCCAGGTTCACCAGATTGATCATGCCAATCTGGTACAACAGTTCAAGGTTCCAGGGTTGTTGGCTGTAAATCTGCTTGAGCGATTGCAGCGACTTTTCGAAATCTCCGGTTTGGTATTCGCAAATGGCCAGTTTGCGAATGGTTTCCAGCCTTGGAGGTGATTCCTGCTTTTGCAGAATTTCGAGAAAGTGGAGTGAAGTGGCGTAATGGTTCGCATTAAATTCCTCATCGGCTTTATTCCGCACCATGCTTAACAAACTATCGTGGGCATGATAAAACCGGAATTCCATCGGAAATTCTTTACGCAGATTTTTTAAGGTAGTGAACGCGTCATCGTAATTCCCGGAGTTGAACAAGGTGTTCACATGCATCACCAGTTTTTGATTTTGCCTGTCGATTTCGGCTTGCTTTAAGGCATAGATGAAGTTAACGGTTTTAATCAGGCCAAAACAAAAACTGGCAATCACTAAAAAGGTGAGAAAAGCCAATCCCTGGATCCGGAAATACTCCTTATCGAATCGATACCGGGAAGTTTGCTGTCGGGCTTGCCACCGGGCATATTGTTGTCGCTGTACTTCCCGCCAGTATTGTTCGGTTTGATGGGAGGATGTGTACGTGCCGTACATCCCGGCATCGTAACGCGACCGTTTCAACGAATCAGAGAGTACATGGTAGGCTTCGTTGATGGCTTTAAACATCTCCTCGGCTTCTTTATTACCGGGGTTGCGGTCGGGGTGGTAGAGCAAGGCAAGTCTTTTATACGCAGCCTTTAGTTGGGTGGTGTCGGCTGAACGATCTATTCCCAGTATATCGTAAAAATTCGCCATAAAGTGAAATTAGCCAATTTTCATCAGAACAGCTTAACGGGCTTATTAGTGCCGGGGAAATGGAACAAAAAAGCCATCCGGTGAGATGGCTTTTTAGTCGGTTGAGAATGAATTATCCAAGTTTGGCCATTTCCTGAACCAGGTCGATAAGTTTAGTAGAGTAGCCTACTTCGTTATCGTACCAGGATACCACTTTTACAAAGTTGTCGTTCAGGGCAATGCCCGCTTTGGCATCAAAGATAGATGTGCGCGTATCGCCAATAAAATCCTGCGATACTACGTCATCTTCTGTGTAACCCATTATGCCTTTCATGTCACCTTCGGAAGCAGCCTTCATAGCGGCTTTGATCTGATCATACGAGGCAGGTTTCTCCAACCGCACCGTTAAGTCGACTACGGATACGTTAGCCACCGGCACCCGGAACGACATGCCGGTAAGTTTTCCTTTCAACTCAGGGATAACCAACGCAACTGCTTTTGCTGCACCGGTGGAAGAAGGAATGATGTTCTGGTAAGCTCCGCGTCCACCGCGCCAGTCTTTGGCGGAGGGACCATCCACGGTTTTTTGGGTTGCCGTTACCGCGTGTACCGTGCTCATTAATCCTTCAGCAATGCCGAAACTATCGTTCAATACTTTGGCCAGCGGTGCAAGGCAGTTTGTCGTACAGGAGGCATTCGAAACAATGGTATGTTCAGCCTTCAGTTTTTTATGATTAACGCCCATCACAAAGGTAGGTGTGTCGTCTTTGGCCGGGGCCGACATCACGACTTTTTTTGCGCCAGCGGCAATATGTTTTTGAGCGCTTTCCTGAGTAAGAAACAGCCCGGTTGATTCAATCACAATTTCAGCGCCCACTTCGTTCCACTTCAGGTTGGCTGGATCTTTCTCAGCTGTAACGCGAATGGTTTTACCGTTCACTACGAGGTTGCCGTCTTTTACATCCACTGTGCCTTTAAATGCACCGTGGGTGGAGTCGTAGGTAAGCATGTACGCCATGTAGTCGGGCTCGAGTAAATCGTTAATGCCTACAATTTCAATGTCGGGCCGGCTAATCGCTGCACGGAAAGCCATCCGGCCGATGCGTCCGAATCCGTTTATTCCAATTTTAGTCATATGTAGTAGTTTTTAGCTGATTTGGAGCCCGCAAAATTACAGGTTGGGGTGTTAAAACCAATATTTCGGAGGGATAAAATCCAGAACCTGATGTAAGTCAGTAAAGCCTTCCCGGCACCTATAAAATCCTGTCGTTTAAATCGTGTGCACTTCCTTGCAGCCTTCGGGGAAAGATGCAAGGTGATGGAGGATTTGTATAAAATTGATTAGTTTGTCATGAACTTTTTTCCTTACCCCGCATGAATAAATACCTGACCATCATCAATAACCGAACAGCTCTGGCCGTAAGCATTGCAGCACTGACAACCTTCATTACCCTGCAAAAGGATTTTCAGTACAATTTTGACCTTACCATGGTGAGTATCGCCATTATTTTTCCATTGGTATTCACCATCCGCAGTGCCTTTCGCAGGCGGGAGAAGGCGCTCGAATTCCTATCACGGTTTAAGGCAGGCTTGATAACGGTCGACTCTTGTTTCCAGGAAAACCGTAAAATTTCAGAAGTGAGCAAGCAGGAGATAAGCGGGATTGTCAGAAATATTTCGACTAGTCTAATTGATTATCTCAGTACCGGATCGTGTTCGCTGGAGAAACTCAATGACGAAGCCGGTAAAGTGGCGGCTTTCATTCGCGCAAATTCTGATCACATCGGCAACGCCACTGCTTTAAAAATTTACCGCTTTATGAAAGATGTTTACCAGGGCATGGAAAATGTTGTGGCCATTAAGCAACACCGCACGCCAATCTCCATCCGCGCTTATTGCCTGATTTTTATTTATATCTATCCCATCATCTATACCCCCGCCTTGTATAATCGCTTGCACGAAGGCATTGGCAGCAACGATGCCTGGGTACTCTATACGTTGTCGATGTTTTCAACGTTTATCCTGATTTCGTTGTATAACGTTCAGGAGCAGATGGAAAATCCGTTCGATCAACATGGCATGGATGATATCCGGCTGAATGATTTCAGAATTCATTAACAGGAACAGCAATGAAAAAGAAAATTCTTATTGGGGTAATTGTTCTTTTAGCGGTAACCTTTTTTACGCTTCGCTGGGTGGCTACCTACAATGACCAGGCGATGAACAGTATAACCTTAAACACGAGTGAACTAACAGCCGATTCGTTTTATGAAGCGCTGCCCTTTATTGCCGATTTGCATTGCGATATATTGTTGTGGAACCGCAATTTTTTTGAACTGCATCAATACGGCCATGTTGATCTGCCCCGGATGCAAAAAGCCAATGTTGCCTTTCAGGCGTTTACCATTGTGAGTAAAGTGCCAAAGGGCATTAACATTGAACGCAACGATGATAAAACCGATCAGATTGCTTTGCTTAGCTTTTCGCAATTGCGTCCGCCCAATACCTGGTTTAGTTTAAAAGCCCGGGCCCTCCAACAGAGCAGGCAGTTGCATGATTTTGCAAAAGCATCAGGCGGTGAATTTGAAGTGATCACTAACCGAAAAACATTACAGGAATTCATCACCAAACGTCAATCCAACAAAAAAATCACAGCCGGCATGCTCGGCCTCGAAGGCGCCCATTGCCTGGAGAACAACCTGGAGAACCTCCAGGCTTTCTATGATGCAGGCATCCGCTACATCGGCTTGGTTCATTTCTTCGACAACGAATGGGGTGGTTCGGCCCACGGCCTTCAAAAAGGCGGACTTACCGATAAGGGAAAGGAACTGGTGCACAGAATGGAACAATTGAATATAATTATTGACCTGGCACACGCATCGGTGCAAACCATTGACGATGTATTGGCCATAACTACAAAACCGGTTATTGTTTCGCACACCGGTGTAAAAGGCGCCTGCGATAACCAACGCAACCTGACCGATACCCACCTGTTGCAAATTGGCAGAAGAAATGGGTTGGTGGGCATTGGGTTGTGGGAAACAGCTGTATGCGGAACCGATGCTGAGGCAACAGCCCGTAGCATTAAATACGTGGCCGATAAAATTGGCGTGGATAAAGTTGCGCTGGGCTCTGATTTTGACGGGGCCATCAAGGCGCATTTTGATGTAACCGGTTTGCCGTTGCTCGTGGAAGCCCTGAAGCAGCAGGGTTTCGGCACCAGCGAAATAGAATTGATTATGGGCGGTAATATCCGTGATTTTATGCTGAAGAATTTGCCCGTGTAGCGTGTCGGTAATTGGTGTTTTTCAATTATCCTCCGGTATATTTGTTCCCGCGTCTTACGTTGACTGCAATCTGTAATTAACCGTAACCCAATGACAAATTCCTATAAGGATAAAAACGGCTTGACGTTCATGGAACTGATTTACCAGATCCACAACAGTATGGTCAACAATAAAATCATCCTGGTGTATGAGGGTGAGGTAAACCAGGAAATCACCAAGGCGTTTACTTCGTTAACGCAACGCAACCTGGACGAAGATGAAGCCACCAGTGTGCCCATCAAAAAGCGCGTATATCATGTGATGGTGGAATGTTTACAGAATATCTGCAAGCATTCCGACAACGTTGAATCGGGCGAGCCTGTAAATTTTGGGAACGGGCTTTTTATTGTGAGTAAATCAACCGATGGTTTTAACATTATTACCGGTAACCCGGTAGCCAACACGAAGATTGATGAGATAGCTACCATGTTGAATAAAATCAACAACATGAACGAAGAAGAGATTAAAGCCTACTACAAACAAAAAATTATGGAAAGCCGGATTTCAGAGAAAGGTGGTGCCGGCCTGGGCTTTATTGACATTGTTAAAAAGACCGGCAATAAAATTGAATTTCACTTTGAAAAAATAAATGACAATACTTCTTTTTTTATTGTTAAAACGTTGATAAGCTGATTTATGAATAAACTTGTATTGCAACCCACCGATGATACCCCGCGCGTAGTGCTTGATCCTGCAAATGGTATTTTTGAATTTTCCGGAAAATCGTTGCCAGAAGATGTTACCACCTTTTACGGCCCGGTGTTGAATTGGCTCGATCAGTATGCCCAGGCGCCCGCTGCTAAAACCGTGGTGGACATCAAGCTCGTTTACTTCAACACGGCTTCGTCAAAACTCATCCTCGATATCCTGTTTAAGCTCGAAGCCCTGCACAAAGTCACCGGCCAGGTGTTGGTACGTTGGCATTACCAGGATGAAGACGAAGACATGAAAGAGGCGGGGGAAGAATATGCCGAATTGGTGGAAGTTCCGTTTGAACATGTAGTTTCGAATGCGTAACGCAATTCCTTTTTTTACGGTAAATTTTTCAGGCCTAACCCTGCGATATGAGTGAAGAAATACTCAAGGCGCTGACCCAGCTATTTGCCATCATTACCAAGCAGGATGAAGGGGTTACCGAAAATGAACGGGAATTTGTAATCCGTTTTTTTCAGCAGGAACTCGACCGGGATTCGATCAATGAATACATTGAGTTGTACGATACCTATTCGGAATACAACAAGCAGGCGGACGGAACCAAAGTTCGACTCACTTCGGTAAAAGACTCGGTAAAAACCTTGGGCATTTGCCGGAAAATCAACAAGACCCTTACCCAAAAGCAAAAGGTCATCGTGTTGATTAAGCTGCTGGAACTGGTTGGCTCCGACAGAAATTTTACACCTCAACGCATGGAAATTATCAACACGGTATCTACCGTGTTTAATATTTCTGCCGAGGAGTATAAAATGATTGAAGCCTTTGCCACCGCGCTCAACACTACAGCCTTAAACTATCCGGGCATGCTCATTATCAGCGCGGAACACAATCCGCTGGTGGATAGCACTGCTGCCGACCATGTGCATATTGAAGGGCATTTGATGTTTATGCGCATCGAAAGTGTTGACATGTATTTTGCCAAATACCTGGGTGAGCAGTCGAACCTGCTGAACGGATTCATCATGCAGCCCGGCCGAATTTACCTGTTTTCGCATGGCAGCACCATCAAAACTCAGGCAGGTTTGGCGCTCTACTTCAGCGATCTGGTGGCGCATTTTAATGAAGAGATAAAAACAGCCCGACTTTCCTTTGTGGCCAACATCGAGGAGTTCCGGTTTCCCAACGGAGCCATCGGGTTGCGGAATGTACACCTGGCCGAAGGGCCCGGAAAGCTCATCGGCATTATGGGCGCCAGCGGTGCGGGTAAAACTACCTTGCTGAATGTGTTGGCCGGATTGGATCAACCTGCCAAAGGGGAAATCCTCATTAATGATTTTAACATCCATACACAAAAAGAGAAATTGCATGGCGTAATCGGCTATGTATCGCAAGATGATTTGTTGATCGAAGAGCTGACGGTTTATCAAAACCTGTATTACAACGCCAAACTATGTTTGTCGGATTTTACCGAAGCGCAGTTGCAGGCACGGGTTATGTCAGTGCTGGAAAACCTTGGGTTAGACCAACGCAAGGATTTGCGCGTAGGCAATGCCCTCGACAAAACCATCAGTGGTGGTCAGCGAAAGCGCTTAAACATAGCGCTTGAATTAATTCGCGAGCCGGCTGTTTTGTTTTTGGATGAACCTACTTCCGGGTTGTCCTCCCGCGACTCTGAAAATGTAATCGACTTGCTGAAAGAACTCTCGTTGAAAGGCAAGCTGGTGTTTGTGGTCATTCACCAACCTTCATCCGACATCTATAAGATGTTTGACAAGATGATCATTATGGATACGGGCGGTTACCCGGTATACTATGGCGCGCCCGTTGAAGCGGTAACCTATTTTAAGAAAGCCGCGCACCAGGTAGACAGTAACCGCGGCCAATGTGAATTGTGTGGTAACGTAAATCCTGAACAGATTTTTAACATCATCGAAGCCAAAGTGGTGGATGAATACGGCCAGCCCACACCGAAGCGAAAAGCTACGCCCATCCAATGGCATGAAACGTTTAGTCAGCATTTTAAAGTGGCCGAGATGGATGAAGTAAAAGATGAACCGCCTAACTCACTCACCATTCCATCCAGGCTCAGGCAGACCGCTATCTTCATGACCCGCGATGTGCTGGCTAAAATCAGCAACAAACAGTACCTGCTGATTAACCTTTTGGAAGCCCCGTTGTTGGCGCTAATCCTCGCCTTTGTAATCCGCTATAAGAGCGCCCCGGGCGGAAAGGAGTACCTGTTCCGCTTTAACGATAATATTCCTGCATTTTTATTGATGAGCATTATCGTGGCCTTGTTTATGGGCCTCACGGTAAGTGCAGAAGAGATTTTGCGCGACCGGAAAATTCTGAAACGCGAATCGTTCTTGAACCTGAGCTGGAACAGCTACCTGCTTTCAAAGCTTTCGATTTTGTTTACCCTTTCGGCAATACAAACCCTGTTGTTCGTGGTGGTGGGGCACCTGATTCTCGAAATTCACGGCATGACGCTTTCCTTCTGGTTTATGCTGTTTACCATTTCGTGTTTTGCCAATGTGCTGGGCATGAACATTTCATCGGCTTTTAATTCGGCCGTTACCGTTTATGTGCTTATTCCTTTACTGCTGATCCCGCAAATGATTTTAAATGGTTTGCTGTTTAATTTCGACAAGCTGAATTAACTGATCAGTGCATAAGGCAAAGTACCGATTATTGCCGATTTGATGGCTTCGCGCTGGGCCTATGAAGGAATGGCCGTTTATCAGTTTAAGAACAATGCCTATCAACGCGAGTTTTTTGAATACGAACGCGCTCGGTCGGAAGCCGATTTTGAATCCACGTTTATCCACGATGAACTTCAAAAGCACCTGCAAAACCTCACCGAAAATATGGCCGTGCCGGATGAAGCCAACCGGCAAGTTGTGGCGTACAGTGCAAGTCTGATATTCAACACCCTGAAACTTGAACCATTTCGCGAGGGGCTAGAAGGAATTTCCGGTTCCGGAATTGATCCGGTAGCATTAACTCCGGATGTGTTGGAGCAATTGGCAACCTACCTGGCGGCTTATAAAAAGCATTATCAAAAAATCTATAACGAGAATACCGATATCCAGGATAAAAAGATGGCGTTTTACGAAAGCCGTGGTTGGAACGTAAATGCGTATAAGAATAAATATTTCAATGAAAGCCTGTCGGACCTGGTGCGGAATATTAAAACCAGTAACCGGATTCTCGAATACAAGGGCTCGTTTGTGCAACAGGTAGATCCGGTATTCCAACGTCCGAAGCCTGCGCATTTATTCGACTACCGCACCGGTTTTTTTGTTCATCAGAAATACTGGCTGGGTTTAACGTTTGATACGTATACCTTCAATGCCGTTGTGATTTGGATGATGTCGTTCGGATTGTATGTGCTGTTGTATTTTGAAATTTTCCGGAAACTGGTGGCTTCGGGCGGTAAGTTGAAACTGTTCGGCTAATTCAGGTTGAGCTTAAATGGGTGGAGAATTTACCCGCTACCGAAAGGTGTACTTTTTTAGAGGGGGAATTTGCAAATAAAAGGCACAGCTATATCTTTGCG